>JAWKPF010000068.1 GCA_041390825.1 Thermomicrobiales bacterium | reverse complement strand
TTCGAGACGGGTAGAACCAATCCGCCCTCCCCCACGGTCCCCCGCAACCGTCCCGGCCCCAAAAGGGCACAGAGGCCCTTCGCTACGACCGGCGCGGCTTTCTCCGGGCTCCGGGCTCCGGACTCCGGACCCGAAGAGGGCACAGAGGCCCTTCGCTACGTCCGACGCGTTCTTCTCCGGACTCCGGACTCCGGACCCAGGACTCCGGACCCCGGACCCCACCCCCCTCATCACCCAACCCGCTACCGGCCGCCTGCCGCCCGCCGCCTGCCTCTACAATGGAAGCGGCAATTTGTCGTAACGCGTAAAGGAGCCCCTTCCACCCCCATGTTCACCGGAATCGATCGCCGCATGTCCCGCATGTTCGCCGCCGATGGCAAGAGCCTCACCCTCGCCTTCGACCATGGCAATGTCGGCTACAACAAGGACGGCATGGCGGTCCCCGAAAAGACCCTGCGTGACGCCATCGCCGCCGGCGCGGACGCCATTCTCACCACCACCGCCCAGTTGCTCGCGTTTGGCGACACCCTCAAGAACGTCGGCGTCGCGATCAACATGGATGAGTTCTACGGCGATCCCACCCCGCTCGTGAAGCAGGCGATGTATCTCGGCGCCGACATGGGCAAAATCATCTGCTATACCGGTCCGGAAGGGAGCGAGGAGAGCATCCGCAAGGCCCAGCATCTCAGCGCCATCTGCCGCCTCCACGGTCTCCCGCTCATGATCGAGCCGATCCCCGGCTCCTTCGAGAACAAGGCCCAGCACACCCCGAAGAACATCGGCGAAGCCGGCCGCATCTCGGCCGAAATTGGCGCCGACGTCGTCAAGATGCAATACACCGGCGACCGCGAAAGCTTCAAGGAAGCCACCCGCGGCATCTTCCAGCCCATCATCGTCCTCGGCGGCCCGAATCGTGGCGACATCCGCGGCGTCCTCACCGATGTCCACGGCGCCATCGCCGAAGGCGCGGTCGGCATCGCCATCGGCCGCAACATCTGGGCCCACGAAACCCCGGCCAAGGTCATCTCCGCCATGAATGTCATCATCCACGGCGGCGGCACCGTCGACGACGCCATGAAGGAACTGAGCTAGCACGCGGCTGGCAGCAGGCGGCATGCAGATCCGCTGTCATTCTGAGGAACGAAGGATTTGCCCGCCTCGGCAGCTGGTAGTTGCGCGAATGCATCGTCGCGTAGCTCTATCGGAGATCACGGATCGATCTGCCTGCTGCGTGCCGCGTGCCGCCTGCTTTCGTAGAGTGAGACTATGACCAACACCCTTCTCGAAACCGCTCTATCCGCGTCGCCGCCGCCCGCGCCCTATCCCACCACCGAGCGGCAGGCGTATGTCATCGAGCTGGCCGACCGCATGGCCTCCATCGCCGCGGCCAACGCCGAACGGCACGATCGGGAGAACACCTTTCCCTTCGATACCTATGACGCGTTGAAGGAGAGCGGCTATCTCGCGCTGGCCGTCCCGGAAGCGTTCGGCGGCTTCGGCGCCACCCCGCTCGAGCTGATGCTCGGGCAGCAGCGAATCGGCTGGGGCGATGGGTCGGTGGGGCTCAGCTCGACCATGCACCATTTGCAAACCGCCGGCGTCGCCAGCAACATGCAATGGCCGCCGGAGCTGCGCGAACGCGTGCTGCGCGATATCGTCGAGCACGGCGCGCTGATCAACAGCATCGCCAGCGAACCGGACCTCGGCAGCCCGAGCCGCGGCGGTCTCTACAAAACGACTGCCACCCGCGAGGGCGACCATTGGGTGATCGATGGCCGCAAGACCTTTTCCACCCTGTCGCCCGCGCTCACCTGGGGCGTCGTGCTGCTGACCGTCATCGATGGCAATGCCGAGCCGGCCCGCGGCACCTTTCTGGTCAAGATGGATTCGCCCGGCGTTCAGGTCGATTACACCTGGGACACCATGGCGATGCGCGCCACGGGCAGCAACGATGTCATCTTCGATCATGTGATCGTCCCGGATGGCAACCGCCTGCCGCAAGCGCCCGGTCTGCCCGCGGGTGATCTCGGCCCCTGGAATCTGATCGGCAGCGCTGTCTTCCTCGGCGTCGCTACCGCCGCGCGGGATTTCGCGGTCGATTTCGCCAAGAATCGTCGGCCCACCGCCCAGGGCGGCAAGGCGATTGCCGAATTGCAAACCGTCCAGCACCGCGTCGCCCAGATGGATCTCCTGCTGCTGGAAGCCAATTCCGTCCTCTATGGCACCGCCGAGCTGGCCGAGCGTCTGCCAGAGGAACGGAAATCGTTCGCCTGGCGGTTCGCCGCCGCCAAGTACATTGCCACCAACAACGCCATCGCCGTCACCGACCAGGCCATGCGCGTCGTCGGCTCGGTGGGCCTGTTCAAATCCAACCCGTTGGAACGTTACTTCCGCGATGTCCGCGCCGGTCTTGGCAATCCGCCGATGGACGACGTCGCGCTCACCACGATCGGCAAGGCAGCGCTGGGCGTGGAGTAGAACGCTCGCACCCAGAGCCCGAACCAACCGCTCTGGACTCTGGACCCTGGACGCAGAACCATCCCGTCTCCAACCATGATCGAGGAGTGCTCACATGCTGACCGGTATCGACCATATCGTCATTGCCGTCGATCTTCTCACGACCGCCAGCGCGGCCTTCCAGGAGGCTGGATTCACCGTCACCCCGGGCGGATCGCATCCCACCGGCACCCATAACGCGCTCATCCCCTTTGCAGACGGGTCCTACCTGGAGCTGATCGGGATCGAGGATGCCGAGCTCGCCAAAGGCCATCCCTGGTTCGAGAAGATGGGCGGCAAGGAGGGATTCGTCACGTTCGCGGTCGGCGCCGACGCGCTCGACCACGAGCTGGACCGGCTCGCCGCGCTGGAAATTTTCGCGGTCGACCGCAAAGACGGCGCTCGTCTTCGTCCCGACGGCGAGCAACTCCAGTGGAAATCGGCCGCGCTGCGAACCGATCCGCCCGTCTTTCTGCCATTCCTCATTCAGGATGTGACCGACCGCGCGCTCCGCGTCCCCACCGGCAAGGAAGCCGAGCATGCAAACGGCGTCAAGGGCATCACCGGCCTGACCATCGTGACAGCCGACGTGACCGCGGCCACCGTCCCCTACGGCCAGATGTTCTCCGCCCCGGTTTCGGCGCTCGATCACGGGTACGAAGGTCATCAGCAAGGCTGGCGCTACTTCGTGCACGAATACTGGATCGACCTCGTCCAACACCAGGACGACAACTCGCCGCTTGCCACCTACCATCAAACCTTCGGCGACAGCATCTACCAGCTCTTCCTCACCGTCGATACCGGCCCCGAATTCCCCGGCACCCGGCTCGAAGTTCCCGGCTTCCCGGACGTGCACCTCATCACGACGAATTGAACGGACGAGTGAGGACGGTTCCGCTGCAAGTCGTACGGTCAGGCGACGCGCGTCCTAACGCACTGATCGGGGTCCAGAGCGCGTCCTGGAGAGGATGTCTTGGTGTCCCCCGGTGCCTCGCAATAGGTCTCGACCTCGGACCGAAGGTTCCGCAGATAGGCTGCATCGTCCCAGATATCGCTGTCGCGGATATATCCAAGGTGCTCGATGTCTGAGGCCAGTTCGTACAGTTCGTCGGGGAGTTCTTCGTCGGACTCCCACGAGGTGCTGCTGAACCAATGCCTGAAGTCGCGCACCGTCGATCTGCCACTGAAGAGGGTGCTCAGGTGCTCAAAAAGACTGGCTTCGAACGTTGCCGCAGTCATGTGGATATCGCCAGACGAGATGCGTGAGCGCTTCAATCGCTCCGGAATGGTGGAGCGGGCGCTTCGGGAAAACTATACCTGTTGCGAGAAGAACAAATCTCGTGAGGTCACGCTTCCTGACGGCACACGTGTGATTTCTATGGTGCTCTCGTTTCTGGACTCGACCGGGAACCGTCGCTTCAATGTTCATGTCAATGTTCGGCGAAACGGAACCATTGCTTCGTTTAGCGGGAGACTCGATCCGAAGTTTTTTGTCGACGACGATGGTACGAACTACAAACTCGACATCTCTCAGCCAAGCTGACGTCCTGATTTGGAGGTGATCATCTCCATCACCGCCGAATAGATCCCTTCGCCCCATTGCGACGGATGCGTCGCCAGCAAGCGCGGATCCGGCAATCCCGCCTCCCGCGCGATTTGCCCAAGCCGCCGAAACGAGATCGGATAGGGGAGCCACGAGCTCGATCGGCTGGTGTCGTATTCCACCAGCACGATGCAGCCGTCCGGTTTCAGCAAGCTGCTCCAACGCTGCAGGGTCGCGGCCTGCTGCGTTCGGTCGACGTAATGCAGCGAGTTCGCCGCCACGATTCCGTCCAGCGGCGGCATCTCCGGCGGGTGGCGGAGATCGCCGTCGATCAGATGGAGGGAGGTCCCCGGAAACTGCTCGATCATGCGCTCCCGCAGCGAGCCCAGTGCCGACCGGTCCCGGTCGAGCGCAAAGATCTCGCCCTCCGGACCAGTCAGTTCCCGAATAGCCAACGTGAACGCGCCCCACCCCGCGCCGAAATCGGCCCAGATTCCGCCCGGATGAGTAATACCGGCGGCGATCAGGCGAACATGGTCGTCGTGATTCATGTTGCCAGTATCGCGTTCCAGGCGGGCAAATGTCCCCGCATGATCAGGCAGCAGGAGTCGCCGGTTTGGGCAGGGTGATGCTGACCAGCTCGATCACGCCGGCCGCGTTCTCCTCTCGCACCAGGCCGGGGCCTGGGCAATACGTCTTGAACTCAGAGGTGACCTCCAATGGGTTGACGTCGACTGTCCAGATGCAGCCGGCAAACGCGCCGGCAGCCACCTGCACGGACAAATCGGTCTGCACCACAGTGGAGATATCCTCGGCCAGACCGGGAGCCTGCTCCTGCGGAATGGTGTCGAATGGCTGCGGATCGGCCGGCATGAAGGGACTCGGCTGATTGTCTCCTTCGCCAGCGAGCCAGGAGCCATTGTGATCGACAACCACGCCATCTTCGATGTTGTCGACATCCTCACCGAAATACCAGACGCTGCCATCTTCGTGCTGGGCGTGGTAGTCGCGAGTCGCTTCGATCAGCTTGCCGTCCTCGAATTCCCGCACCTGCAGGACCACAACCGGGACGCCCATGACCTCGGCAAGCTCGGCGAGAACGGTTTCTTCGACGCGGAAACGATGCGTCTCGCCAGTGTCGGGGTCGGTCTCCTCTCCTTCGTAGATGCGCACCGCGCCGATCGGCAGCGAAAAATAGGGATTGGTCACATTCGTGCTGAATGTCGATGGATCGACCGCCGGTGTGGCTGGTAGAGCTCGAACGGTGGAACCGCCGAGCACGAGCAACAAGATTGCCGCCAGAATCGCGTGTTTCACGAGAGTGCTCCTTTCATTGGCGAGGTGGATTGGTAAGAACGAATTGCTCGGACACGCATGTGTCAGGGACACAGTCGGTGAGGACGATGAAATGACCATGAAACGGAGCCGGGCGGTCGAGGTCGCGGCTACGCAGGGGCGGCGTTCGGCAAATCGATCTCGAAACGGGCGCCGGAGCCGGGCGTACTCGTGAGGGAGATCGACCCACCATGGGCTTCGGCAATGCTCCGGGCGATGGTGAGACCGAGGCCAGCGCCGCCTGTGCCGCGCGGACGCCCTGGATCGACGCGATAGAACCGGTCGAAGATCCGCTCCTGATGCTCTGGAGGTATGCCAGGACCGGTATCTACCACCCAGAAACGCACGCGATCCGGGTCGGACGCACAGCCGATGGCAATCGATCCACCATCGGGAGTGTGGGCGAAGGCGTTGTCGATCAGGTTGGAAAGTGCCTGGCCGAGAAGATCTTGGTCGGCCACCAGAAACGCAGGTGTCGACTCATCTTCGAGGGCTATCCGATGCGCTGTCGCGAGCGTGGCATACGAATCAATGCGTGCGCGGATGAATGCCTGCGCATCGAAGGGAACCCGATGCACAACGAGTTGACCGCTTTCTGAGCGAGCAATCGTGAGCAATGCCGTGACCAGCCGGGTCATACGGTCGATGTCGCCATCCAACGCCTGGAGCGCGGCCCGGTATTCCATGTCCGACCGGGGCCGGCGGAGCGCGAGATCGACCTGACTGCGCATGAAGCCGAGCGGGGTGCGCAGTTCGTGAGCAGCGTCGGCGGTGAACTGCC
>JAWKPF010000067.1 GCA_041390825.1 Thermomicrobiales bacterium | reverse complement strand
CACGACCGCAACGATCTCGCTCTCCAGCGGCTGCTCGAATGGGGAGCGATCGAGTCCGCGCGTGAGGGTCGCCTCGAAATCGGGATCCTCATTGGCGGCGGCATCCAGAATCTCGCAAAGCTCGGACTCGGCCATTTCGGGGGTCTCACCGGGGATCAACCGCCGCTCGACCGACAAGGTGCACGATCCGGGATAGCTGGAAAGCTCGGCGCCGCCCTGGATCAGCGATGCATGAATGGAACCGGTGCCCAGCAGCGGATGCTGCTCCCCGCCGAGCAACCGGCCTTCGAGCGCTTCCAACCCCACCAGCACTTTGCCCATCTTGGCGATTGCATCGACCCCAAGCGCCGGCTGCGACCCATGCGCGGCGACACCCTTGGTTGTTATGTCGAACCAGACGAATCCCTTATGGGCGACGCTGAGCTCGAGCTGGGTCGGCTCGGTGACGATCGCTCCATCGGCCGTAAAGCGTTCCACGATGGCCTGGGTGCCAATGCTGGCGTATTCCTCGTCGACGACTGCGGTGACGATGACATCACCAGCAGGCGGATCGGCGGCGAGGTCTTTCGCCGCCAGCATGATGGCCGCCAGGCTGCCCTTCATATCCCAGGCGCCTCGCCCGAAGACTTTGTCATGCTCGATCGTTCCGGCCAGCGGTTTCTCCATGCCTCCATGACCGACCGTGTCCATATGCGCGTTCAGCATCAACGACCGGCCGCCCCCGGTTCCCCGCACGATACCGATGACGTTGTTGCGGCCAGGAGCAGCCTCCTGCACCTCGGTTTCGATTCCATTGGAACGGAACCAATCAGCCACGAACGCGGCGATCTCCCCTTCGCCGCCCGCGCCCGGTTGCAGATCGGGATTGACCGAATCGATACGCACCAGGGCCGCCACCAATGCTCCAAGTTCAGACATGTCGCCCCCCGTTGGACGTATCAAGACGATGACTCGACGAGATGCTCGGAAGCGATCGCCGCTCCGTCGGCATTGTGCCGGAGCGGCGACGCGATCAGAAAGAGGACCCCCAGCATCAGCCCGACTTCGGCAAACACCAGGGTGAGCGAGAGTCCAATGAACGACGCCACGATCCCGCCCAGCATCGATCCGATCGGCTGGAATCCGCGTGTGAGAACGGCAAATGTGGCGTGAAGGCGTCCCTGCATCTCGTCGCTGGTGAGCCGCTGTCGCAGACTCACGGCATTCACCGCATAAATGAGCAACGTCAGCCACTGCAAGAATTCGGCCCCGACCACAAGGGGAAGCGCAACCGCCGGGATCAGCACCGCCAACGGCACCAGCATGCCGGAGAGCCCGAACCCGAGCTGACTGGCAATCAACGTGCGTCCCGTACCCCAGCGGTCGGCGCACCGCCCAGCGATCACCGATCCGATCAACGCGCCCACGCCTCCCGTGGCAAAGACGAGACCAATCTGAAAATCGGTCAGGTTCAACTCGCGCACCATGAACGCAACGTATACCGCCAGAAATGCGTAGCCGAAGAGATTGGAAATCGCCGAGCACCCCGCCAGCGCGCGCAGCACCGGCGTCGCAGCGACAAAGCGCAATCCGCTGGCGATCCGCGCACGCATTGGTTCGCCCTGATCGACATGCGCAGGCGTTTCCTCGGGTTTACGAATTCTTCGTAGCGCAATCGCGGAAACGAGGAACGATCCGGCATCGATCAGCAGGGCGCCGGGACCGGTCAGCAGACCGATCAACGCGCCCCCGACCGCCGGACCGACCACTTGCGCTCCACTGGCGGTCGCTTCCAGTCGGCTATTGGCAGCCACGAGTTGCGACCGATCGACCAGCGACGGCACATACGACAGATGCGCGATGTCGAAAAAGATCGTCAGCGTGCCGAGCCCAAAGAGCACGACACAGAGCAATGGAATCGACAACCAGCCAAACCAGGCCGCTATCGGCACCGTCAGCGTGAGAAACGTACGCGCCAGATCGGTCACGATCATGACCGGTCGGCGTTTGCGCCGGTCCAGCCAGGCGCCGGCGACGAGCCCGAACAGCAATGCCGGCAACTGCCCGCAGGCATAGAGAAACCCAAGCGCCAGTGGCGAGGCATCGAGCGTGACCGCTGCAATGATGGGAATGGCGATCAGGCTGATCTGGGTGCCGAGATACGACACTCCCTCCCCGAACCAGCATTTGAGGAAATCACTATTGCCAGCGAAGGGACCAGCAATGCGACCGGCGATCGATGCAAGAAAACGAGGTGTGTTACTGGACGAAGACGACGGGTTCTGAGACATGACAAGACGGCTCCCCTGGCGGAGAGAGACGACGCATGTGCGCGTGTCCTCCCGCTATTCCAATCGCGCTTTCGAAGGCGAATAGCGGGAGCGTGCTCATCTGGACATATGCCACAGATTTCGTTCCTCTTGTTGCGGTCCGTGCGACCACGCGCGAATCGTAGCAGGTGCGAACACGTCGGGTAGCATTCGTAGTCACACCGGCCCGAAGAACTTCGACGAGGACACACGGCGCCTTTGAGCTCGGTCACCGCCACTGCCACCCGAAAAGCGCAACGGGCGATGGAGCAGATCCGTTCGGATCGGCGCGCTGCCGTCCTGTTGGTGCGCGAATCGGTGAACTCATTCATGCGCATCGACGCAATGGGTCTGGCCAAGCAGGTGGCCTTCAGCGTGCTCTTTGCCGCATTACCCACGCTCTTTGTGCTCGTCGCTTCCGCCGCGCTCATGGAGCACTGGCTGGGAATACCCGTCACCTCAGAGATTCGCACCTTCATCTACGAGCAAACCCCGCCAGAGGCGCACATCATCCTCATTGCGGGAGTCGATCAGGCGATCTCCGATGCGAGCACACAACTGGCGTCGTTTACCGCCATCTTCGCGATTGTGCTGGCGCTTTGGGGAGGCATGGCCGGAGTTGGCGCCCTGATCGAGGCGACGAACCGCGCATATGGCATACGGAATACCCGTAACATCATGAAGAAACGCGGTATGGCGCTCGCAATGACCCTTCTCTTCACGGCCATGGTGGTGCTGACAGTCACGGCTTCGTTCTTCAACGAACGCGTCATCCAGCAGTTGATGGAGTGGTCTGGCCACGACGGGCTGATCGCCGATTTCGGAGAACTCAGTCAGTTGGTCCTTTCGATCTCCATTACATTCGGTGTGCTTTTCATCCTCTACTTTGTCGGACCGGACGTCGCCTTGACAGCACGCATGACGATCCCCGGCGCAGTGCTCGGCACGATGTCGTGGGTGCTCATGATCCAGCTCTTTGGCGTCATCGCCTCCCGGGTTCCGTATCAGAACATCTACGGCGCGGCGGGCACCGCCATCATCTTGCTCTACTTCCTCAACTTCGCGGCGCTCGGGCTCATCATGGGAGCGATTCTCAACGGCGCAATCGGCCACCATTATGACAAGCGGCGCGCGGCCGATCTGGCCGCGCATCCTGAGAAGCTGCGCTACATCGAGGAATATCGGGAACAGTATTCGGATGCGATCTAGCGCTGGCCCGAGAACATGTGCCCTTCCGATATGTGCCGGTTGGGGCAGCCACGGTGGGCTGCAACCTCGCGAGGACATCGGTTCGGGGACACATGTTTTCGCAGCTGCTCCAGGAGATTGCGGCGCTACGTCCAGTGACGCACGTCAGAAAACGCACAATGCGCGCGGGTCGCAATGCACTGCTGGCGCGTTGCTGCCAATCGCGTTTCCTGCTTTCATGATGCAGAGAGCGCACGGCCGCCACGATCCGACTTCGCACGTCACGGAGTACCTGCATGCAACGCCGACATTTTCTCGGACTGTCCGGAGCGGCCGCTCTGGCCACACTCGCCGGCTTCCCGCAACGCGCGGTCCACGCGCAGGCAGCCTATTCGGCGGTCGATCTGGGGCTGCCCAATGGATTCGAATCGGTGGTTCCCGTGGCGCTCAACAACAACAGCGTAGCAATCGTCACCGCCTCGTCGGCCAGTGGTACGGGCATCTTCCTGGTGGAAAACGGCGCGTTCACGCAGCTCGGTGAGCCTGACGAATCGGCCTACCCTGCTGCCATCGATGACAGCAACAATGTCGGCGGTTGGGTAACCGGTGCGAGCGACGGTTCGACCCAGGCGGAGGACGTACCCATGCTGTTCACGCCTGACGGACAGGTCGAGCTTCCGGGAAATCGATTGGTTGGCCGCGTTTACGCGCTTGGCGCCGGCGGAGAAGCGGTCGGAGAAGCAGCCACCGACAAGAAGCATGCCGCCCGCAGAGCCGTCATCTGGGACAACCAGGAAGTCGTCGAGCTCAAGGGCACGCCAGAAGGCGCAGCTTCGGCTGCACTGGACATCAATGGCCTTGGCCAGGTCGTTGGCTGGATCGGAAGCGACGATGGAAGTCAGCGCCGTGCAGTCCTGTTCAGCCTCGATGAGGATCCGGTCGAGCTCGGGGCCCTCGGAGGCTCCCTCAGCGAGGCAACCGCCATCAGCGAGCAAGGGATGATCGTCGGAAACTCCTCGACCAGCGACGAGCAGACGGAACTCATGGGCAGTGGCATCGCCGCCTTCTCGTGGATAGACGGCGCCATGACCCCGCTCCATTCCCTCGAAAACCAGGCCTGGAGCACCGCTGCAGATGTCAGTTCGTTCGGACTGGTGGCCGGAACCGTTGGACTCCCCACTCCAGCGACTGCCGGTCCGGCCACCACGGCGGTCGTCTGGGCGCCCGATGCCGTTCTCGATCTGAATCAGATCGCGCAACCGATCGACGGGCTCACGCTTGTTGCCGCAGTCGCAATCAATGAACTCGGGCAGATTCTCTGCACCGCCGTCGATGCCGCAGGCGGATCGCGTGCTGTTCTTCTCTCGGTGCTCGGCAACTAGAAGCAACGGATTCAGAACGAACCGGCTGCCTCGAATGTGACACCCAACCACCTTCGAGCCAGGGCAATCCATGTCGCGCTCGGCGCTCTGTACTCCGAAGCGGCGCCTGCCTGTGACGCCCAACCTCGCTCACTTGCGGTCACGGAGGGCCGCAACGACCGGGTTCGAATAACAACGCGACCCGCTCTGAACATTCCGGAATAGAATCTGGCAGCACGTATCGCACAGGAGGACACCGTGACCAAAGTCGTCGTCTGTTTTGGCGATTCCAACACCTGGGGAGCCGCGCCGGATGGGAGCGGGCGTTTCGCGCCGGATGTGCGCTGGACTGGCGTTCTGCAAGCAGAGCTCGGCCCGGGATACAAGATCATCGAAGAAGGGCTCAACGGCCGCACGACCAATATCGATGACACGATCGAAGAAGACCGCAACGGACGCGCCCACTTGCCGGCGCTGCTGGAATCGCACCGGCCCTTCGATCTGATCGTGATCATGCTTGGCACCAACGATCTCAAGCTGCGTCACAATCGCGCAGCCGCCGATATTGCCCAAAGTGCCGCCAAGCTAGCCGACATCTCTCGCAGATCTCTTTGCGGCCCAGACGGCGCAAATCCCAGGGTCCTGCTGATGGCTCCGCCTGCCACCGTCGCGGCCGGCCATCCACTCGATGCCCTGTTTGCGGGTTCGGTCGAGAAGTCCAGGGACTTTCCCGGTCACTACGCATTCTGGGCGGACGCTGTCGGGGTCGACTTTCTGGACGCCGGCAGCGTGATCCGCTCCAGTGCGATCGATGGCATCCATTTCGATGCGCCAGATCACACGACACTGGGCCAGGCCGTCGCAGCGAAGGTCAAGGCAATCATCGGGTAGCCAGCAAACTCGGCTGGTCGCCAACTATTACTGTACGCAAGAATTTGCCGCAAATCTCCTGAAATCGAGGGGTTCGCCTTGTCTCACAGTCCACCCGGGTGGACTGTTCGCAAGGGAACGAATCGCGTACGTATGGTTCCACGTGGAACATCGCGTGACACATTGACACCAGTTGTAGGGCGCGAAGCTGGTATCCTGATCACTATCTGGCCGGAGGCGAGCCTGCAGTTGCAGATGCCACGCCCGCGAAACGACCCTTCCTCATCGCGCGTTTCAAACGCCGAGGAGGAGTCACCGGCCGCAATGAGTCAGGCAATCACGTGGACAACGCGCGGGACAGCCGCGCAAGCAGTGGAGAGCGGCTGGGTGGTCGACGACGGAGATCTGGTTGCGCGTGCGCGATCGGGCGACCCGGTCGCGTTCGAGCGGCTCTATGAGCAATACCACGCTCCGATACTCAACTATCTGCACCGCATGGTGTCGGATCGCGCTTTGGCGGAGGACCTGACCCAGGACACCTTCGAAAAGGCGTATAAGGCGCTGCCGTCCACGCGGCCCGATTTGGCGTTCAAGTCCTGGCTCTATCGCATTGCGACGAACACCGCCATTTCAAATGGACGGCGCAAAC
>JAWKPF010000066.1 GCA_041390825.1 Thermomicrobiales bacterium | reverse complement strand
ATCTATTGCGCGCCCACGGCCGACGCCCGCGACAGCTGGCTCGCCTCCATGCGCCACATCGCCACCGAAGGGCGTTGTTTCGTCCTCTCCTGCAACCAATACGCCCTGCGCAGCGACTATCCGGACGACTACGACACCTCGTTCAGTAACGAACCGGACGCCGTCTACTCTCGCGGCGGGAGTTGCATCGTCAACCCGCTCGGCGAGATCATCGCCGGTCCAGACTACGAGGGGGAAACCATCCTTACCGCCGATCTCGACCTGCGCGAGATCGCCCGTGGCAAATTCGACCTCGATGTCATCGGGCACTACGCCCGCCCAGACATCTTCCAACTGACGGTCGATGAATCGCCCACCGCCACCGTCACCTACGGAGGTCATCCTGACGAAGGACGGATCTCCTCGCCGCAGCGAGTGTCCAGCGGTGATCAGGACTCGCTCAGTCGGTCCGCATCCGCTCGATCTCCGCAGCCGGCACATCCATCGTATCGCCCGGAATCGACGGCCAGCGGACCGTCATGACCACGCAATCCTCCAGCGCCCGCCATCGGTGCGGCACGCCCGGACCCCAGATGAGGTAATCGCCCGGCTGTTCCAGGATCACCACCTGCTGCGGGAGCTCGATCTCGTGCCGCCCCGACGCCAGCACCACCAGCGACGTTCCCGTCTGGCACGCGGTCCAGTCCGACTCGCCGAAGCCCGCGGCATACGTGCCCCATTTGACTTCGACGACATCCGAGTGCCGCAACCCCTCCGGCACGAAATGCCCCAGCAGCCACCCGCGAAACGGATTGGCATCCTCCCGCGCGTTGCCGGTTGTCCAGCCCCGTGCCTGGCTCACGACGCCTGGCGCAGCTTGGGCAGCAGATCGACCACTACCTCGTCGAAGACCTCCTTCTGCCCCGGATTACGCGGCCAGGGCAGGCGGAAGTCGGTGAACCCCAGCGCCCGATAGGCATGAAAGTGCTCTTCGAACTTCGCTGGCGATTCCAGGAAGACTCGCGCCGGGCTGACCGAACGCACGATCGTCGCCGGATCGCGCCCGATCTCGAGACAGGCTTTGTCCAGGTTCTTGCTGGCAGTCCCCGCTTCGTCCAGGTCGCCGACCGAGTTCCAGATGTCGGCATACTTGGCCACCAACCGCATCATGCGCGGTTTGGTGCCACCGATCAGCACCGGCAACTTCCCCTGGGACGACTTCGGTTCGAAGGGCGCATCGATCAGCTCGTAGTGCTTGCCGAGATAGGTAACCCGCTCCTTCGATTGAAGGAGATCCCAGATCTCGAGCGCTTCCTCGAACCGGTCGACTCTGGTCTTCGGGTCATAGAGCTCCCAGCTATAGGCCTCGTGCTCGCGCCGGGTCCACCCGGCGCCCACCCCGAAGGTCACCCGCCCGCCGGAGATTTCATCGACGGTCATCGCCTGTTTCAGGAGAAAGACCGGATTGCGATAGGTGTTCCCCGCCACCATCACCCCGAGCCGCACCCGGTTCGTCTGGGGAGCGAGCGCCGCCAGCATGGTGTAGGCCTCGTGGGTCGGCTCGCGCACATCGAAGAGCCCATAGAAGTGATCGACCACATCGAAACTGTCCCACCCGGTTTGCTCGGTGGTGACGATTCGGTAGGAAAGCTCCGCGAAGCTCGCCCGCTGCCCGCAGACGATGCCAAACCGGATTGGGTGTGTCATTCCGCCATCTCCATCGCTTCGACCGGCGTCATGGTACGGCAGAACAACTTACCGCGCTCCCGTTGTTGCTTGTCCCAGGTAACCAGCGGCAGATCGAGCGTTGCTGCGAGCGCCAGAAAGACGGCATCCGAACCGCGAATGCTGGCATGCCGCGCGATGTCGGCAGCCAGCAGTCCCAGGGGCAATGAAATCGAATGAAGAGTGAACAGCTGGATCGAAGATATCATCTCGAGAATGTCGGCAATGACCTGCTCTGGCGCCCTAATTCTCGAAAGCACCCCAGCGAATTCGGCCGGAAAATGCGCAGGAACGTGCAAGCGAACATCACCGAAGCGCACGAGATCCATGAACGGCTGGGTCTCGCGAAAATGGACATCTGCGGGGAGCACCCCCGCAAGCCAGATACTCGTATCGACAACGATCACGAAATCGCCCGGCGCATGGGCGGGAGATCCTCGTCGTCTGGCGAGATTTCCATGCGCTCCACGTTCAGAAGCTCCACCACATCGATCGGATCCGGACCCATCTGTGCGGCAAGGTTTTGTCGAAGCTTGTCCAGTCGCTCCCAAAAGGCATCGCTCTCCCCCTGAGAGCGTTTCTGCTTGGGCACAAGGGTCGCCACAACCTCACCGCGATAGGTAATGTCGATGGTTTCGCCATTGTCCCGGACGCGACGCACGATCTCGCTGGTGTGTTCTTTCAACTCACGAACGCCGACCGATGTCATCGGAGTGCTCCTCTTGATGTGACCACATTTGTGACTACATGGCGAGTGTAGCATTTGGCACCGTGAATCGATCCTCGAGGACTGACGACTGACAACTTGTGACTCGAAATGGCGGTGGGATCGACCATGACGCTCGGGAGAGCCGGGATCCAGCACCGAGTGTGGATGACGGGTAACCAGCCCGGGCACAATCCGTTGCTGCCCAGGCCCGCGCTCGTTGCCAAACGTGCCGCTTATCCATGATAGTAGAACATATGTTCTTATTTGTCAAGGGGGTTTGGGGCGGATTTTTTTAGGGGTGGAGACGGGAGGGCACGGAGGCCCTTCGCTGCGGAGGGGTTGGGGCTTCGTCGGGAGTGTGGTTCCAGGGGACGAGAGATCCTTCGACTTCGCTCAGGATGACGGGGGTGGGGGACGAGAGATCCTTCGACTTCGCTCAGGATGACGGGGGTGGGGGACGAGAGATCCTTCGACTTCGCTCAGGATGACGGCGGGTGGGAGACGAGGGAAGTCCTTCGACTTCGCTCAGGATGACGGGGGTGGGGGACGAGAGATCCTTCGACTTCGCTCAGGATGACGGCGGGTGGGAGACGAGGAGATCCTTCGACTTCGCTCAGGATGACGGGGGTGGGGGGCGAGCGAGATCCTTCGACTTCGCTCAGGATGACGGGGGTGGGGGCGAGCGAGATCCTTCGACTTCGCTCAGGATGACGGGGGTGGGGGCGAGCGAGATCCTTCGACTTCGCTCAGGATGACGGGGGTGGGGGACGAGAGATCCTTCGACTTCGCTCAGGATGACGGCGGGTGGGAGACGAGGGAGATCCTTCGGCTGCGCTCAGGATGACTGTGCTCCGGCAAGCTCATTGGCTCCTCACGCGGCTGATACACTCATCGTAACGACCACACACCCACGTTTCTCAGTTGTCTCGACTGCCAATCTCGATGAATGGAATGCTCTGCATGGAAGATTCCCAATTCGATCGATTCACCCAGGCGCTTGCGAGCGGGCAATCACGCCGCTCCGCAATCAAGATCGCGCTGGGACTGGGCGGAATTGCCGCGCTCGGCGGGCGAGCGCCAGAGGCCGATGCCGCTCGCCGGCCCACCCCAACTCCCAAACCGGTCAAATGTCCCGGCAATCAGACTTGGGACGGAAGCGCCTGCGTCTGCCCCGACGGCGATACGAAATGCGGCCCTGATTGCTGTCCCGATGGCCAAGCGACCTGCTGCGACAACGCCTGCTGCTACGGCACCTGTTCCAGTGAGGAAATTTGCTGCTCGACTGGCGAAATCCCGTGCGGAAAGAACTGCTGCGGAACGGGCACCAGATGCGTCCATGGAAATTGTTTCGATGACCCATGCCGGACCATAGGCGAGCCATGCGCCGTGAACGGCGACTGTTGTGGCGTCGACGCCTATGCCGTGTGCGAGTTTTCCGAGAGTCAGGGTCACGATGTCTGCGCCTATTCGAGTCTCACCTGATGTAGTGGACCGTTCGGAGCCGGTACGGCCGCGCTGTTCGGTGAAGTGCTCCCATTCGGAGGTCGTCGTTCCGATGCGGGATTCGTGACCGTTGGAGAGGATGACGATGGCGTTGTGCCAGAAGAGCTGGGGGATGGTGGTCTTGTAGTCGCGCAAGTTGTCGTCGTAGGCGTCTTTGGCGGGTTTGGTGAGCGCTTTGAGCTCGACGAGGACGAGGGGGAGACCGTTGACGAAACCGATGAGATCGGGACGTTTGGTATAGGGATCGCCAGCAACTCACATCTGGGAGGCGAGGAAGAAATCGTTGTTGGCGGGGCGGTCCCAGTCGATGACGCGGACGATCTCGACGCGCTCGCGGCCCTGGGAATCGGGAACGGTGACCTTGACGCTATCGCGCAGGAGATTCCAGAGGTCGTGGTTGGCGTGGACGGGGTGGTTGGCGGAACGGTCCTGGGAGAGCTCGGTGACGGCCTGGTCGATGGCGGCGGTCGGGAGGTTGGGGTTGAGTCGGGTAAGGGCGGATCGGAGGCGGGTGGCCAGGACGACATCGTGCCGGGTTTCGCGGCCGAGCGGGTTGGCGGGTCCGCAGAGCTCGTCGAAGCAGGACTGGGTCTGCCATCCGAGGTCGGCGAAGAGGGCGATGGCTGGTTGTTCGACGAGGGTGTTTTCGGAATAGTCGGTTTGCACCCCGGGACCTTTGTTCCTGTGCGGTTCTGTCGCTCCAGGATAGTATCGGATTTGGAGTGAGTTCGACGCGGAATCACACGGATTGACACCGAATCTCACACCATCTCACACGGAATCACACGGAATCACACGGAATCACACGGAATCACACGGAATCACACGGATTGGTAACCGGAGCGAGCGTGTCTCGAACAGATTCCGGTCCGACCGCGGGCAGTGGACGGATTGAGTTTGCTCAACCCGGAACCGTTCCCGTTAACAACCACCGAGATGCTCTTGCTTTCCCTGCGTTATAGACGAGTCCCAACATCTTCAGTATCTGCAGGTTGTCTTGCACAGTACGCAGCGCGGGTTCGTCCGGCAACAGATCCATGAGTTCCCGCAAAGGTATCGGCCCATGCTCCGCAAGTGTGTTCAGAATGGCTTGTTGAAGAGGGGACAAGTCCGTATCGACGCGGCTTGGCGCGCGAGACGCGGTTGGGCGGAATCGAACCGTGAAGGAATGTGGGGATGCGACGAACTCAGGCGGGGCAAGACCGGCCGATTGGTTCAGCTCGATCATGCGCAGGGTTCCACTGCCCCACGATTCGATGATTCCCTGCCGGTAAAAGACATGCGCAATCCCTGGATTCCAACTGCGCGACTGGTGCGGCGCCAGGAGATCGTCGATCGCTATGCCAAACCGCAGCGGTCCGGTGCTGGTGATTTCCAGGCGGTCGTCGTAGATCGCCAGATCGATGCCTCCCCCGATGGCGGCATAGTCGCGGTGGCAGATTGCATTCGCCATTGCCTCACGGAGCGCCGCGGTGGGATAGAGCGGTTCGTCGATTCGTTCGATGAGATTCGGAACGATGCGGCCCGCGACCGGCAGATGATCGATCCAGAATTGTTGCGCCCGAGCGAACACGTCGAAGGCGTTTCCAACGAACTGCCGATTGTCCAGGAACTCGCTTTTCGTCGTGCCTCGAAAACGCGCCAGGCGAAGCAGGCATTGCGGATACGAGACACGAAGGCGATCTTCTTTGCCAAACAACACCATCGCAGCATTGAGAATGCGTCCATCCTTCAGCAGACCCAGGCCAAGAAGGAGCGGTTCGATATCACGCGTGAGTGGATCTGACAGCCGTTGCCGTCGGATCGCCTCTTCGACCGTCATGACGATCTGGCGATGATCGAGGTCAGCGAGTGTGAAACCGGCGGCTGGCCGGCTTTCCCAACTATCGGAACGGTGCGCTTCGTCGATGATCCGCTGTCGATAGAGGTCCGAGGGCATGCGCGAGGTGGTCTTGCCCAGACGCTGGTAGGGAACACCGCCGAAGGTATGCGTGCGCACTGACGCTGGGCACGCGACTATCACAACAGCGCGACCGTTCTCCAGACTCACCGTATCGATGCTGATATCCGTCATTGGCTCGATGCGGCGAACACCATTTGCGACACGTTCAAGTGTTTGGTCTCCGACCTCCTGCCCGCGAACATCGCCGCCATCGGTAATGCCGAAGAAGACGAACCCGGGCGATCCGGTGTTCAGGACTCCGCAGACGGACTGCAACCCGGAATCTAGTTCGGCCGTGGACGCCTTGAATTCCAATGCTTCGGATTCGCCGCCGGCGACGAGTTGGAGAAGGTCTGCTTCGTTCATGACGCAACGATACGCGACTTGCCGATCGGCGGCGCCAGGACGATCGAGTTGGATCTCAGTGGGTAAGTACAGCGAAAGGTGGTCAGGACGACATCGTTGCGGGTTTCGCGGCCGAGGGGATTGGTGGGCCCGCAGAGTTCGTCGAAGCAGGACTGGGCCTGCCATCAGAGGTCGGCGAAGAGCGCGATAGTCGGTTGCTCGATCAGGGTGTTTTCGGAGTAGTCAGACATTTCGTCCCGGGACTACGCCCCGGAAGGTCAGATTGACCGTGAGCATAGACCAATTCATACTTGTC
>JAWKPF010000065.1 GCA_041390825.1 Thermomicrobiales bacterium | reverse complement strand
ACCCTGCTGGTCCTGCTCGCCGGTCTCCGTCTGCTCACCCTCAGCCGCCGCATGCCGCGTCACCACACCGTCAGCGAACCCATCGCCGATGCCGACACCCCCTCGCACACCACCCCCCTCCCCAAACCGCGCTACGTCATCGACGACGACGACGACGACGACGACGACGACCTGTAGGGCGAGTCATCCGGGGTTCGTCCCGAAGCGAGCTCGGATACTACGGAGTCCGGGCAATTGCAGAGGGGTAGAGCCCAGCCTTTCAACGGTGGGACCTCGCTCCGGAGCCGCAGCCCACCGTGGCTGCCGAAATCGGCACACATCGGACGGGCAAATGTTCTCGGACCAGCCCTAGACGGTGTCCCCCTCGGAACTCGGTTCAGCAGTGCGAAAAACAGCGTCGATCGAAGGACCGGCAAGTTCGGGCGCATCCTGATAGAGGTAGCACGCGGTGGCGCGGTCCACTCCCGTCTGAAAAAGGGGAGGGTGTCGCTCCAGGCAAACGTTCATCGCCATCGGGCAACGTGGCGCGAACTTGCAGCCAGCGGTAGTCGAAGCGCGCTGGCCAATCTCCGAAGCTTCCTGTGCTCGGGGCCATGACCGGTCGGGATCTGGCAACGGAATCGACTGCATGAGCAATTGCGTATAGGGATGCTGCGGCTGCTGCACCACGGGCGGCGCATGTCCCGCTTCGACAATCGATCCCCGGTAGAGCACCAGGATGTTGTCGCTGATCTGATAGGCCGTCACCAGATCGTGCGTGATGTACAGGATGCTGACGCCATACGCCCGGGCCAGCGACTTCAGGTTGTCCAGGATCGTGGCCCGCAGCGACGCATCCACCATCGAAACCGGTTCGTCCGCAATGATGATGCGCGGGCGGATCATCAGCGCCCGCGCCACCATCAGCCGTTGCCGTTGCCCGCCGCTGAGTTGATGCGGATAGCGGCCGAGCGTCTCGTCGGGACGTAGCCCGACCGCTTGCAGCGCCTGGTGGATGGCCTCATCCGTTTCGGCCTTTGTTTGGGCAAGATGGAACTTCCGTGCCGGCATGGTCAGCACATGATCGACGGGATAGAACGGGTTGTAGACCTCGTACGGGTCCTGAAAGATGACCTGCACATCTCGGCGAAACGCGTTTCGCTCCGCACGAGAGAGCTTGGTCAGGTCTTTGCCGAGGTAGGAAACCGTTCCCGACGTTGGCGCAGTCTCGCCCAACAGCAGGCGGGCCAGCGTGGTCTTCCCGCTTCCGCTTTCCCCTACCACTGCGGTAATGGCCGGCGGATCGGTCTCGATCTTGAGCGACAGGTTGTCCACCGCCACCGTGGCGGCCGGTTGAAAGACCCCGCCACCGAAGGCTTTGGTGACTCCGACTGCTTCCAGTAAGGCGCTCATAGCTGCGCATCGACATGATGACACGCGACCAAACGGTTCGGCCGCTTGGGGAGCAGCCTGGGTGCTTCGGAAGTGCAGATTGCCGTGGCCATCGGGCAGCGCGGCTGGAAAGGGCACCCCGGAGGGCGCTTCAGCAACGATGGCGGCATGCCCGGAATTCCTCGCTGCCCGCCTCGTTGATCGAGCGACGGCAAGCTGGCAATCAGCAGTCGGCTGTATGGGTGCAGTGGATCCTTGAACACATCACGCACAGGAGAAAGCTCGACGATCTCGCCGGCGTACATCACCCCCAGACGGTCGACCGACTGCGCCATCAAGCCCATGTCATGCCCGATCAGGATGACGGACGCATCGATTTCATCCTGCACCTGCTCCAGCGTGTCGAAAATCTGGCGCTGCACCACCACATCGAGCGCGCTGGTCGGCTCGTCGGCAATGATCACGCTCGGGCGCAGGCTGATGGCAATGGCAATGACCGCCCGCTGTTTCATCCCGCCACTGAGCTCATGCGGATATCGGCGCGCGTCTTCGGGGCGAAGCCCTACCCGCACCATCAAGTCCGTGATGCGCTCGTCAGTAGCGCCTTTGCGCAGATCGACATCGTGATCTCTCCACGCGTCGACGATCTGCTCACGCACACGCATGACCGGATTGAGCGAGTTCATCGCTCCCTGGGCCACCATCGACAGTTCGGCCAGTCGCACCAGCCGCATCTCTTCTTCCGGCAGGGTCAGAAGGTTCCGGCCATTCAGCACCACGGTTCCCTGCTCGATCGTTCCGGGCGGCTTGATGAGCCGCAGGAGCGACAGCGCGATCGTGGACTTGCCCGAACCCGACTCGCCCACCAGCCCCAGCACTTCCTTGCGCCCAAGCGAGAACGAGACACCGTTGACCGCGGAAACCTTGCCCTCACGAATGCGATACGAGACGCGCAGGTCGCGCACATCCAGCACTGCGTCGGAAACGCCGTTCATAGCCTGATCGGCGGTCGAGGGGGTGACGGAGGTCATGCCTTGGTTCTCAAACGTGGGTTGGATACCTGGTCGAGACCGGCCGCGGTCAGAAAAAGCCCGGAAAAGATGACGACGATGACGATGATCGGCGGCAACCACCACCACCACAGATTCCGCAGGATGGCCGTGTAGTACTGGCTCCAATAGATGGTCATGCCCAGGGTCGGCGAGTTTTGTGGACCCAACCCAAGTGCCTCCAGACCGATCGACGCCAGAATGGCGGTCGACACCGCACCCACAAAGCTGGCCGCCAGATATGGCAGCAGATTCGGAATCAGCTCCCGCACAATGATTTCGAACCCATTCATTCCCGAGTAACGCGCGATGCGCACATATCCCCGCTCACGCATGCTCAGCACTTGCGATCGGATCGTGCGCGTGGGGTACATCCACGCGAGCGCCGAAACCACCAGCGCTTGTGTCGTTACTGTGATCCCGCCGCGGAACGTTGTGGCAATCACCACCAGAATGAGCAGGCCCGGCACGGTCAGGAACGCGTCGGCGGCGCCGCGCAGCACACTGTCGCTCACCCCACCGTAATACCCGGAAATCAACCCGAAGATCGTTCCTAACGTGAGCCCGATGAGCCCGGCAATGATCCCAACCCGCAGCGTCAGCGGCGTCCCGTAGACGATGATGGCAAAGATCTGCCGCCCCACCGTGTCCGTGCCGAGCAGATACTGCCGCGATGGCCGCTGATCGGGCAGCGCGTAGCCAACGTTGACGGCATCGCGCTCGACAAAGAACGGGCCGATCAGCCCCAGCAGCACAACCGCCAGCAACAGGCCAAGCCCGGCGAACAGCATCGGATAGATGCGAATCCACCGCGGAATGCTGCGAATCCAGCGCCCTACTCGCCGGGTAGTGTTGGTTGCCTCGTTCGCCAAACCGCACTCCTGCCGGCGTGGAGTCCAGAGTCCACGGTCCAGTGCTCGGCTCTCATAGCCGCTCTGGACTCCGAACGCTGGACCCTGGACCCGAAAAAACCATGTGCAATCACGCTAGTAGGTAATGCGAGGATCGAGTTTCGGCAAGAGCAGGTCGAGAAGGAGTGTCGCGATGCCAATCGTCACGATTACCAGGAAAGTCAGTCCATAGATGACGGTGTAGTCGAAGGTTCGGATCGATTGAAACAGGAGTCCGCCAACTCCTGGATAGCCGAAGACGACTTCCACGAGCACCACGCCGGAAACGACCTGACCCAGCGCCAGTGCCAGCGCTGTGACCTGCGGCAACAGCGCGTTGCGGAATGCATAGTGGTAGAAAATGCTCCGCGGCTTCATCCCCTTTGCCTCGGCCAGCGTGACGTAATCCTCACCCTGCACGGTGACCATCATGGCGCGCATACCGAGCGCCCAGAATCCCATGCTGGCGAAAATGATCGCAAGGGCAGGCAGGATAGAGTGCCGCACCGCCTGTTGGAAGAAGTCGAAATTCCAACCCGGCGTGGTGCCAATGTCGTACCCGCCACCCAGCGGAAAGATGCGCCATCGGAACGCGAACAGGTAGATGAGCGCCAGCGCGAGCAGGTAGAAGGGAACCGCTGAAAGCGTCAGCAAGAACGGCGCCAGCACGTGAATCCATTTCGGCGATCGAGGCCAGGCCAGCAGCGCGCCGAACAGGTTCCCCAGCGTAAACGCGATCAGTGTCGATACCGTGACGAGCACGATCGTCCATGGGAGCGCGTTCCAGATCATGCTGTTGACGCTGGCCGGAAAGCGCGCAATCGACGGCCCAAAGTCGAACGTCGCCATATCTCCGAGATAGCGCAGATATTGTTTCCAGAGCGGCTGATCAAGCCCGAAACGCTTGTCGTAGGAGGCGATGACGTCCTCCATAGACTGCGCGCTCGACCCTCCGGCAGCAACCGCTTGCATCATCTGTTCGCGCACAGGATCGACCGACGAGAGCCGCGGCACGATGAAGTTGATCGTTGCCGCGGTCCAGATGATGAGCAGAAAGGTGCCAAACCGGCCAATCACATACCTGAGTGGCATGATGTCCCTGCTGTCACGTGTCGAACGTCCCCGCTCAGGTTTCCGGCTGCTCCGCTAAGCACCGGTTCCATTGATGTGTCAAACGCACGGGACGACGCCCGCCCGCTCGGTTGGCGCGTGACCCAGGGTGTCTCCCTGGGTCACGCTGCCGAACAATGTCGTGTGTGGCTCGTGGTCCAACCTACGAGGTGGGCTCGAGCCGCAGAATGGTCTTGAGGAACTCCTGCTGCCACGAATGCGGGAATCCGTAAGGATCTGCCTCGGTTGGCCAGCCAGTCCAGTAGTGATTGCTCATCGGGTAGCGAATGATGAGCTGGGCCACATAGACATCCGGCAGCTCGCGCACCCAGATCTCCATTGCCTGCTTGAAGAGTTCCATAGTTTCCGGCGCGTCGGCGTCCAGCGTGTTCATCTGGCGCACAACCGCATCGTACTCCTCGTTTTGCCAGCGCGAGGTCGCCCACCAGATCGGGGCGGGTTCGCCGGTCGGGCGGAAGTACTCGGACATATAGATCGAAAGCATGAAGTAGGGGTCCATGCCCTTCACACCGGCTGGTCCCTTGCAGCCGAACGACAGCAACTGCTCGCCCGTTTGCGTGGGGGTATTGAGCCCTGGCGAGGTGTCGAACGATGCATCGAACCCGGCGTCGCGCAGTTGCTGGGTGAGCGGCGGACCGTAGGCCCGCAGCCAGTCTGGCACGTAGATCGCCATTTCCAGCGTTTGGCCATCGAGCTCCCACATACCGTCGCCGTTCTTGGTATAGCCAAGCCCGGTCATGAGCTCTTCGACCTTCTCCGGATGTGGCGCGGTGTCCAGACCGTACTGCGCGAAGATCGGCTGCAGCGTCTCCTCGAACGGTGTGAACCATTCATATGGGGTGAACTGATGCAACGCCACCACACCGGCTCCGCCTTCGGCCAGCGCCACCAGCGCGGTGCGGTCGAGGGCATTGCTAATGGCCCAGCGAAGTTGCGCGTTGTCCCACGGTGCTGCCGAGCAGTTGAAATTCAGGTCGATCGGGCACCAGTCGAGATAACCATACGGTGGATTGGTCTCGCTGAAGGTAATCACTTCAGGGTTCTGGGCAATCACGGTCTGCAGGGTCGGAACCGACAGGATCTTGCCCATGTCGACTTCGTTCGTGATGAGCTGCTGCGCCGAAAGCGTGTCGTCACTGGCGGGGAGATAGATCACACGCTCCACTTTGGGAAGCGCCTTCCAACCGGTCTTGGCGCCCCACCAATCCTGACGAAGATCGAAGATCTTCTGCTGGGAACTCGTCGAAACGAGCGTGTACGGTCCGGTTCCGACCGGCCACCCCTTCTCCGGATCGTAGTTCGTGAACGTCAGCAGATCCTGACCCTCCCAGATATGCTTCGGCAGCATCTGCTCGACCACGCCGTGATTGCTTGTCAGCGTGGTTGCCCACCAGCGCGGATTCGCTTCGGTGAGCACGAACCGGACCGTACGCGGATCGTCCGCTACGGCCTCTTTGAGGAACACGATCTCGGCGGCATTCGTCGCCTCCGACTGCTTGTCTCGCACCGAATTGAAGGTGAAGACCACGTCATCCGCAGTGAATGGGGTGCCGTCGCTCCATTCGATTCCCTCGCGGAGGGTCATGGTGATCTCGGTGAAATCGTCGTTGTAGGACCAATCCTCGGCCAGCCAGTTCTCATACTCGCCAGTGAGCACGTTGAACATGATCAGCGGCTCGTTCATCGTCTGCAGCGGCCCCGAATGCCAGCCCCATTGCGAAGCAGTCACCCAGAGATTGAAGTTGTCGAAGTTCGGATTCTGGCCGTCGCCACCGCCGCCCTGCACCACGATCAGCGTGCGCTCACGCGGGACATCAGTTTGCAGCGCGGGGGTGATATTTGCGGTAGCCACCACCTCATCGGCGAGTGTGGCTGCGAGCGAGGCGCCAATGCCAGCGGCTGCGGCGCCTTTCAACAGGTCTCGACGGGACACTCTCCCGGCGAGCGCATCGAAGAGAACACGGTCCTCAGTCTCGGTGTTCTGGGCCGACATGTCGTTCCTCCTCATCGAGAAAATGGCGGATGCGGCGATTCAACTGTGACCTTGGTTCATTCCATCCTACTCCTCTGCTATGCGACGTGCAAGGGCAAACAAGTGACATAAGCGACCGCGCATTGCTACGTCGTCGTCTCGACCGACCCGGTCTGATAGAATCGTAACTAGAACGAAAGTTCGTATTCCGAGGAATTCACTCAGATTTACCATCCCCGCTCGCCAGGAGCGCCCACCGCGTGACCACC
>JAWKPF010000064.1 GCA_041390825.1 Thermomicrobiales bacterium | reverse complement strand
AACCCGGCACAGCCAATCCAGCGCTGACAAAGCCCATGGCCGCCCGGTCGATCAGGGATCCGCGTTTGATTGCCGCCAAGACTCCGAGCGGCACTGCCAGGAGCAACGCGAAGATGGTCGCGCCGATCACGAGTTCCAGCGTGGCTGGCAACTTCTGCATGAAGAGATCGATGGTCGGCCGCTTGTTCTTGAGCGAATTGCCGAAATCGCCTTGCGCGAGATCCTGTATCCAGTACAGGTACTGCACCGGGATTGGTTTGGTCAGTCCCATCTCCTCACGCAGCGCTTCGAGCTTGGGGAGGTTCTCGGGTTTGGCGGCTTCCCGCCCCATTTGCATAGCGGCCGGGTCGCCCGGCGCCATGCGAATGAGTCCAAAGACAAGCATCGAAACGATGATCATCGTCGGGATGGCCTGCAGGATTCGACTGGCGGCAAAGCGGGCCATGCAACTCCGGGAACGTGCGCGGCGCCGTCAACCCGGACGGCGCCGCGCAGTGAGGGCGTTTCCTATCCCTCGCTGATGGTGGTGTCGTTGAGCAGCACCCAGCTCAGCGAGTTGATTCCCCAATTCGAAACATTGGGCGCGGTCACCGAGACCTTCGGCGTCTCCTGGATGACCATGATCGGCAGATCTTCGACGAAGAGCTGCTGCAAGCGGGCATATTGCTCCTTGCGCTCATCGAGATCGAGCGTCTCGTTCGCGCTCACCGCCAGTGCAGCCGCTTCCTCGTTGGTCCAGCCGTCGGTCAGATGCGGTTGCAGACCGAGACTGACGAAGTAGTTCGGATCGGCAAACCCTGGGAAGACGTTCCAGATGACATCGTAGGTATGGTTGAGGTAGTTATCGAGCCAGACCGAAAGTTCCTGGATTTCGATGTTGAGCTTGACACCAGCCTCGGCCAGTCCAGCCTGCCAAATGGTCGCCGCCTGCTCACCTTCCGGGTAGCCCTGAATGCCAAGCACGGTGAACTCCAGGTCGGCCGCGCCTTCCTCCTCGAGAATGGCCTTGGCGGCGGCGGGATCATAGTCATACCCAGGCACATCGGCATACGCCCAACTGTCCATCCCGACGAAGGTCCATTTCGGCGCGCCTCCGCCGGCATAGACCACCTGCTGCACCGCGTTCTTGTCGAGGCACATGGCGAGCGCCTGGCGAACGCGGGCATTGGTGCGGATGGTTTCGTGGTTTTTGCCCAGCATCTCGAAAAGCGGAATGCTGCTGGTGGGTACATTGATGACCACCACGCTGTCATCGCCTTCCAGCGCGGTCGATTGCGTCACCGGAATGTTCAGCACTCCCTGGACATCGCCCGATTTCAGGTTCGTGATGGAAACCTGCGGGTCGGGCAGGATGTTGAAGCGCAATGTCGCGACGCCCGGGCCTTCGCCATAGTAGCCGTCATAGGCTTCGAGCGAGATGTGATCGTTCGGCACCCATTCGACGAACTTGAATGGTCCGGAGCCGATTGGGGTGTTCTCGATATCGGCAGCAATCGCTTCGGAAATGATCGCGATCTGGGTCAACCCGTCGAGGAAATCTGCCTGCACCGCGGAGAGTTTGATGCTGATGGTCTGATCGTCGATGACCTCATACGATGCGACGTTGGTCAGCCGGCTCGACCAAACCGTCTCTTTCTCGACCACACGACCAAACGAGAATTCGACATCTGCCGCGGTCACAGGTGTGCCGTCGTGATAGGTCGCTCCCTCTACCAGGGTGAAGACGTAGGTTGTATCGTCCGGGTTCTCCCATGACGCCGCCAGATCACCCACATAGGTGAGATCGTCGGCATAGGTCACCAGTGTGCTGAACACCGGACGGCGCATCATGTCACCGTAGAGCAGCAGTTGGCTCACTTGCGGATCCAGAGTGTCGATATCGCCTCCGGCCGCGATCACGAGATCGCCCGAGGGCGCGACGTCCTGGGCGGCAGCGCGCAATGCAACAGCCGGAGACGCGGCGACGGCGCCAAGCGCGCCCACGCTCACTCCAGCCGCGGCCGCTCGAACCAGCAGTTGCCGCCGGTCGATCCGCCCAGTGAAGAAATCCTGCATCAACGTACGTGCGTGATCGGTCATTGGTCGTTCCTCCGTGAACGAGCCTGCAGTTTCCGGCTCGTTCGCATGCTGATTGCGCTCGTCGCGGAGCGTTGTACGAAATCACAAATGCCTTTACGAATCGTTACACCAAGCGCCGTGACTGTCAACGCGATATCCAGTTCGCGCTAGTTCGGAAGATCGCGCCGCTCGAACACAAGGAGTCCGGCAATCGACGCCAGGATCGCAAGACCAAGCAAGACGAGCAGGTTCGTCGTCGGGATCGTGCCGTGCGCCAATGCGGTCGGCGGATCGTAGTAGTCGAAGATCGAAAGCGGCTGCAGCGGCTTCAGGAAGTTCCAAAGGGTAGAAAAGTAGTCGATCACATACGAGACGATCAGAAAACCAGCCGCCCAGCCCACCGCCTGCCCCATGCGGTCGGCACGCGCGGAAACCAGCAGCGCCACCCCGGCAATCGCGAGCGCCAGAAGGAACGAGGTTCCAACCTGCGCGACAAAGTGGCGATTGTCCATCGTTCCATCAGGCTTGGCGATGAGAATACCGGCGATGTTCCCCAGCGACGCCACAATGGAAACCCACAGGGCAATCAGCACCACTGTCAGCACCCGGGCGAAATAGAACTGTCTCCGGGAGACGGGCCGCGACAGCGAAACCTGCACCTGCCCGCTCTCCATCTCTCCCGCCAAACCACGCGCCGCGATCCAGATCACCACTGCCGAGACGAGCAGGTGATAGACGGGATGGGTAAACCCGAGCGCCAGAAATCCCGGCAACCCGACCTGTTCGACGACCTCTGGCGTGACGTTCAGCAACGCCAGGAAGGGTTTCGGTACCAAATCCATGATGGAAACGAGCTGATCGAGATTGCCAAAGGCGTCGATCGCGACTGGTTGGATGTACTCGAACACGAACAACCCGATCGTGAGAGCGATCAAGCCGCCCCGCGACCTGCGGATCAACTGCCCCGCCAGCGTCAGCACCGTTCTCACCGTGGACCCGGACCTGACCCGTAGAATCCGGCGAAGATGTCGTTCAGGCTTGGCGGCGCGATGGTGACCGACTCCACTTGCCATTGGCCCAGGAACGCCAGCAGCTCGTTTGGATCGTGATCCACGAGCAGGGACAGCGCCCGGCCGTTGCGAGAGATCACTTCGGCCCCAGGGATGACCACAGATGCATCGAGTGGCCGCGCCAGCAGAATCTCAGCCCGTCGTCGGTGCTGCGCGCGCAGACCTTCGATCGATTCCTCTTGCACCAATCGCCCTTCCCGCACGATAGCCACGCGCTCGCAGAGCCGATCGACCTCGCCCAGGTCATGGGAGGACATGAAGATGGTGCGTCCCGCGGCGTGACAATCGAGTAGGTGCGCTTCGAACGCGCGCTGGATCAGCGGGTCGAGCCCGTCGGTCGGCTCGTCCAGGATCAGCAGTTCAGGATCGTGCTGGGTCGCGGCGATGAGCGCCAGCTTCTGGCGCATGCCCTTGGAATAGGTTTTGAGGGGACGACCCAATGCTGCTTTCGACAGCTCGAGCAGATCGAGCAGTCGCCGTTGAAGCGGCGCGTCGGAACCCGAAAGCCTGGCAGCGAACGCAAGTTGGTCTGCTCCGGTGAGCTCGGGGAAGAGCGAATCGGATTGCACCAGATAGCCAACATGCGACCGGGCTCGCACGCCATCGGTCCAGGTGTCGTGCCCGAACATGCGGCTCGAACCACGCGTCGGCTTGATGAATCCCATCAGGAGCCGAATCGTAGTCGTCTTTCCCGCGCCGTTTGGGCCAAGAAAGCCATAGAGGGCGCCACGCTGCACGGTCAGGGAAAGGTCTGAGAGAGCGTCGACTCCGGAATAGGTCTTGGTGAGTCCCGTGGTCTCGATGGCGGGGCCGGTTCCGGAGCTGCTCATCCGGTGAGCGTAGCATTTCGCCGGACGTCAGAGCCCAATGGCATGGTCTGGCGGCGATCGGTCCATGTGGTATAAGCAACCCCGAGCGTTCGGACTTGGGCAGGAGCGGCGGTGCGCAGCGAAAAGGACAAGTGGAAGGTTCCGGAATCCGACCCGGCCGGGACTGCCAAACAAGACCGCATCGACATTCCCAATCCGAGTGGAATGAGCGGTATCGAGGACACCGACCGCGGACCGCTCATCTTCTGCGGTATGTGCGGCGCGCTCAACCCCTCGACCAATTTCTATTGCGCCGCGTGCGGCACCACCCTGGTGGATGCCTTTCACGCCACTGAGGGATTGCGTGTGTTCGAGCGGCCGGACGCCGCCTCCCGCATCATCGACATCGTGCCGCCCGGGTCCGAGCTGGATATCAACGACGACCCCGACGCTCCCGACGACTATGTGCGCATCCGGCTCCGTAATGGGCGGCTCGGCTACATCAGGCTGAACGAAGTCGCAGCGCTACAGAACGCCGATCCGCATCTGCTCGACCCGGACACGCCGGACCCGAACCTGAACGCACGCGGATGTGTCTCCCCAATCGGCGCGCTGGCGGCCCTTGGGTTGCTGATCGTACTCGGTGGCCTGGCGACCTATCTCCTGATGCAAGGCGACTCCGGCCAGGGCGGATTTCTCGCTTTTGTCACCTGCGTCATCATCGCGCCAGTGGCACTGTTGATGATCTTCATGTACCTCATGGCCCGTGATCGTGAGGACCAACGCCAGGCCGACGAAGAACAGCAGGACTAGCGAGGCGTCATGCAGGAGCGATCGTTTCGGCGCGTTCCGCGTCCCAAAGCTGTCGCTGCAACTGCAAATGACCCAAGTGCACCGCGGTGTGCTCGAGCGCGTGAGCGATGCATTCTGCGCGGGTGCGACGGGCTTCGGACATGCCGCGCTCAGGGGTTGCTGGCCGATAGTAGATCGACGCCAGATCTTCGTCGTCGATGGTGAAAAAGACCTCTTCTGAGCCTTCGAGCCATCGATCGTACCGCTCCCGTAGCTGAGCGAGCGAACCTGTCGATGCGAACTCCGCCCTGCGATTGCGGTCCATGTTACGCCCACCTGCGGCCTCGAGAATCCAGAACTCGCCCGCGCCGACCGTATGAGTCGCCAGCGCGAAGAACGTGTTCACATCACGCATTCCGTCGCGGGGAAGCCAGGTGTTCAAGTCGTCTTCGGGAATACCGTCCAGTTGCTCGAAGATCTCCGCCACCAGTTTCTGCAACATGGCCATCGTGGCCGGTAGCATCGGATTGGTCATATTCAGACTCCCTTGAATTGGTCGAGCCACGACTCTGCGCCGATGGTCGTGGGCAACCCGTGACCGGGATACACCACGACATCGCCGGGCATCGCCGCCAGCCGCTTCAGCGACGCCGACATGTCGACCCCGGATGCGCCCGGAATATCGATTCGCCCATGCCCGTTGGGGAAAAGCACGTCCCCGCTGAGCAGCAATCGGTCGGGTTCGGAATAGAGCGCGATGTGACCGGGATCGTGGCCCGGCAGGTGCAAGACCGTGAATTCATGCGCTCCAAGGGGGACCAGATCGCCCTCGTGGAGCCACCGGTCGGGAATGACCGCCTCGAGTTCGAACGGGAGATCGGGGCTGCCGGGGCTTTTCAGCCGGTCTTCGGTCAACGGATGCGCGGCCACCGGCGCGGAAAACCGATCGTGCAGTTGATTCGTCGTTCCGATGTGATCCCAATGGGCATGCGTCAGGACGACCAACACGACCTCTCCGCCCAGCTCCGACACCCGGTCGTCGAGCAGTTGGTCGACATCCATCGGAGCGTCGATGATCAGAATCTGCTTCGACTTGTCATCGAACACGAGATAGGCATTGGTGTCGATCGGCCCACCGGCAAACGTCTCGACGTGTAGGGTCATCGGGTTTCTCCAAGTTCGGCGGCAATACTCGCCTCGGTTTCCATCGGTTCGGGATCGGGCGTAGGCGGCGGAGGAACCGGCGCCGGAAGAGACGCTTCCGGGTCCATCCCGGCGATCCAGACCGGCTCACCGTCAGGAAGCGGCGCCAGCTCGACACCGAGCCGTTCCAGCAGGTCTTTCGCCCAGATGGCGTGCCACGGACGAGGGTTGACCGGGCGATGAAGCGCGTGCGAGTCAGATCCCGCTGAGATGAACATCCCACGCTCGTCTGCCAACCTTCGGTAGAGGGCTGTCTGCTGATCGGTATACGAGCGGTAGTGCGCTTCCAGGCCGTCCATCCCCGTTTCCGCAACGATTCGATCGATGTCCTCTTCCGAAACGATGCCGACCGCGTCCGCGCGGCCTGGATGCGCGATCGAACAGACGCCGCCGGCTCGGTGCGCTGCTTCGACGACATCGGTCAACGGCAGATCGGCGGTGAAGGCGCCTCCAAGCGCGACCACCAGCTCCGCGGCCTTGGTGAGGTTCGGCACATGCTGCATCTCGATCGCAGCGCTGAGCACATGAAATGGCCAGAGCGGTCGCCCTGCACGCACCTGCTCGAGATTGGGAAGCGGCTTGCCATCAGCTTCGATCCGGCGGGCGGCATCGGCCGCGTTCTCCTGGAGTTGGAGATCGATCGTGTGCATCAACTTCAAAAATGGCTGCGCGTCCGGGTCGGTCCGATCGGGTCGAATCCCGTAGCAGAGAATATGGAGCTGACGGCCGTTCCAGCCGCAGGTGACCTCCACACCAGGGATCACGTGCACGCCGCGAAGCTTGCCCAGCTCGATCGCTTGCACAACAGACCGCTGCGTATCGTGATCGCAAATCGCCGCCACGCGAAAGCCTCGCTGGGCCAGATGGTCGATCAACGCCGAAGGCGTCCATGCTCCATCGCTTGCCAGGGTATGCAGATGGAGATCCACGGGCGCGCGCGCTGGAATGGCGATCCGCTCGGTTGGCGCGGCATGTCCATTGGAAGTAGTGGTCATCGAGTGCCTTTGAAATGGGTCCAGTGTCCAGAGTCCAGTCTCCAGAGTGTAGTAGGGAATGCCTGTGTGCGCGTGAACTCGCGGTAACTCTGGGCACGGGAAACTGGACTCAACTTCATCGACGTGTCACCATCGGCTCATCAGAGTTCGAGCGACCACCACGAGGGCAATGAAACGATGGCATTCGATCAGGCAACGATCTTCAAGGCGTACGACGTGCGTGGCATCGTCCCGGACGAGCTCGACGC
>JAWKPF010000063.1 GCA_041390825.1 Thermomicrobiales bacterium | reverse complement strand
GAAAGTCTCGGTCCAGCGGTTGTTGCAGGTATTGAGAATGCAGGTGTTGCCCTTCTCATCCGCCACAGACATTGGTGTCGCCGCGATGCCGTAGAGCGTGGCGGTCACCATTTGGATTTCCGGGAACGCCCGTCCCATGAGATCGGCATCCACCAGCGGAATGCCGAGTTCCGCAGCCACCGAGAAAGGGGTCGATGAGTTCAGGCCACCCGCTTCCGCCGACATCGTGGCGAACAGCTTCTTTCCAAGAAAGCTCTCGAGCGCCTGAAATGCGGTCACGATCTCTGCGCCAGATGGGATCTTCTCGACCATGACCGTAGGTGCGCCCATCATTGCGGAGCACGCAATGAGCGCATCGTCGTCCAGTTCTTCGACCTCGACCATGCGCACGGGACCGCATTTGCGAATCGAATACTGAGCCATGAGTTTTCCGATGTACGGATCACCTCCGCCACCGGTGCCCAGGACTGCCGCGCCAAGCGCAATGTCATCCAGTTGTGCTGCTTCGATGAATCGCATCGTTCGTCCGTTCTACGCTTGGAGCGTCAGGTCGCCGACGGCTTTGACACGAATTCGGGTCGCATTTCCAGGCAAGTACGCTAGCGGTACGTCTTCCACATCGACGATTGCGACAGAGGAGGGGGCTGCGCCCGCTTCGATCGCCTTGGCCGTCGCTTCTGCTTTGGCGTCATCGAGCGCTTGCTCGCGGGTCAATCCTTCCAGCGAATACACTCGGTCGATCTCGCCAGAGATCTGAGCAATCGCCGCGCCTACTGCATTGGCTGCCTCGAAGTGTGGCGGCTTGACCATCTCAGAAGCCCCAGAAAGCGCCCGAGAAATCAATACGCTGCCTCCCCCGACCACGATGACCGGGACGTCGGCCGCACTGGTCTTCATACGATCGACTGCTGTTTCAGACATTTCTTGAATGAGATCGATCGTCGCCTCGACCAATTGCGGGTCTAGTCCCTCGACTCTCGATGGGTCACCGAAGTCAGCGACGCCCGCTGCCACCGCGATGTCGCTCGTGGTCAAGGTATCGCCTCCAAAGACAATGGCCTCTCTAGTGAGTCGATATCCCACACTTTGAGGACCGATGCGCAGCGGCTCCTGGCGAACGAGCGAACCTCCTCCCAGACCGAACGAGAACACATCTGGCATGCGGAAGTTCGTGCGGACTCCCCCGATATCAACCGCAACAGACGCTTCTCGAGGAAATCCGTGCGTAAGCGCTCCCACGTCGGAGGTCGTGCCTCCCACATCGACCACCATCGCGTCTTTCAGCCCCGACAGGAAGGCTGCACCGCGCATCGAGTTGGTTGGTCCGGAGGCAAAGGTGAGGACGGGGTACTGTTCAGCGAACTCGGCGCTCATCAGCGTGCCATCGTTTTGAGTGAGATAGAGCGGGGCCTCGATTCCCATCTCCTCGATCGACCGCTTGAACGCGGCAACTGTGTCCTTTGCGAGATTGCGCAGGCATGCGTTCAGAATGGCTGCGTTCTCTCGTTCGAGGAGGCCGATTCGCCCGATTTCGCTCGAAAGCGTCACCGATGATCCAGGCACCTCTGCGAGCAAGAGTTCTGCTGCCTGCTTCTCCATCTCTTGATTGACAGGAGAAAAAACCGAGGACACCGCAACTGCTACGATGCCTTTCGACCGAATGTCGGCAGCAACATCTTTGATTTCGTCTGGATCGAACTTGGAGATCTCGCGGCCGTCGAACTCATACCCTCCATGGCAGAGATACGTATGCCGACCGAGCGTGTCGGCCAGGTCCTCGGGCCAGTCGACCATGGGCGGAAGCGCGGCGGTGGCGGGTAGCCCGAGCCGCACCGCTGCCGTTGGTTGAAGACGCCGGCGCTCGACCACTGCGTTGGTGAAGTGGGTCGTGCCAATCATCACTCCAGCAACCTCGGATGTGCTGGTGTTCGAAACACCCAGAATGTGATCGAGGGCCGTTGTGATGCCGCTCGTAACATCTTCCGTTGTCGGAGTCTTGATCTTCGCGATGACTTCGTTGCCGCGCATGAGGACCGCGTCGGTGTTGGTCCCGCCGACGTCGATACCAATCCTGAGGCTCACTGATTCTCCCTTCTCACGTGTGCGTTGCTCGCTATTCGTTCAATCTTCATCGAGTGGCAGCAGCACATCGTCCGCGATGGCCTCGGTTTCACTGCCAGGATCGAGGTTGACCAGATTGACTGAGGGACCTTCATCCAGGAAGGTCGGAATTGGAATCTCTCCGCGCATTGACCGGATGCACGCGACAGTGTGCCCGGGCTCGACCTCCCAGAGTTCCATCGGCATCGCGCGGCACTCGTCGGCCGCATAGGGGCAGCGGGTCACCAATCGGCAGTAGTTCGGCGGCTCGATCGGAGAGGGGATCTCACCAGTGAGAATGATGCGCTCACGCCGTTCGAGCGGGTTCGCGGCAGGCACGGCGCTCATGAGCGCCATCGTATAGGGATGGCGTGGCCGAGAGAACACTTGCCGTGTTGGACCGAATTCGATGATCTGGCCCAGATACATGACTGCAACTTTGTCTGAGAGGTGACCGATCACCGACAAGTCATGCGAAATGAACAGATAGGTAAGATTCGCTTCCTCTGCAGCACCTTGAGCAGCCGGAGAAGCTTTGCCTGGACCGAGACATCGAGCGCGGATGTGGGTTCGTCGAGCACGATCAATTCGGGGTTCGTGGCCAGTGCCGCGCAATGCCAACGCGTTGCTGTTGACCGCCAGAGAGCTGGTGGGGATATCGGGCCATATGTTCAGGACGCAAACCGACGCGCTCGAACAGCTCCGCGACCCGATCTTTTGCTGCCTGGCCAGCGGCGACCTTGTGAATCTTGATCGGCTCGAGGACGGTTTGCCCCACTGTCCGGCGCGGATTCAAGGAGTCGTAGGGGTCCTGAAACACCATTTGCAAGGCAGCACGCGCACGAGTCATTTCATTGAACGACAGTTGCGTCAGGTTCTTGCCGTCGAAATCGATCGCGCCATCGGTTGGTCGTTCCAGCATCGTGGCGCATTTCGCGACGGTGCTCTTGCCAGATCCTCTCGCCGACCAATCCGACCGTCTCGCCTCGCTGGATATCGAAAGACACGCCGTCGATGGCATGCAGCATCTTGTGTGAGAACATGCCGGTCCGGATCGGGTAGTACTTCTTCAGTGCCTCAATGCGCAGCAGCGATGTCACGCTGGACCTCCTCCAGGTGGTGGCACGCCGCGGTATGCCCCGGAGAGATCTCACGTGCGAGCGGCTCCACGGTGCTGCACTCGGCAGTTGCCCAACGGCAACGAGGATGGAACGAGCATCCCTTTGGACGATGAATCAGATCGGGAACGTTGCCGGGAATGGTCGGAATCTCTTCGTCACCGCGCAGACTTGGGCGCGATGCGAGGAGTCCGAGCGTGTAGGGATGGCTTGGCCGGGTGAAGAAGTCCCGCACCGGCGCCTGTTCGACGACCTTTCCCGCGTACATCACCATGATGCGGTCGCAAACTTCGGCAGCCATGTTCAGGTCGTGGGTAATCACGATGACGCTGGTTCCCGTGAGGTCACGCATCTCCTTCAGGAGCTGAATGATCTGATACTCGATGGTGACGTCGAGCCCTGTGGTCGGCTCATCCGCAATGAGTAGTTCTGGGCCACAGGAGATGGCCATTGCGATCATCACGCGTTGCGCCATTCCACCGGAGAGCTGGTGTGGGTAGGCCTTCAGACGGCGCTCTGGCTCGGGAATGTGGACCAGCTTCAAGAGCTCGATCGCTCGCGCCTTTGCCTCATCGCGTTTCATGCCCTGGCGATACTTGAGCACCTGGCAGAGCTGATCGCCAACCGAGAGCACAGGGTTGAGAGAACCGCGCGGATTCTGGAAGATCATAGCGATCTGCTTGCCACGAACCTCGCGCATCTGGTCTTCGTTCAGCTTGGTCAGGTCGCAACCTTCGAACAGGATCTCACCAGAGACGATCCTGCCGGGTGCCTTGATCAAATTGACGATCGAAAAGCCCGTCACGCTCTTGCCCGAACCGCTTTCGCCAACCAGACCGACGATCTCACCGCGGCCAATTTCAAACGAAAGCTTGTCCAGCACGCGCGCGACACCCTTGCGGGTGAAGAACTGCGTCTCGAGATCGCGGATCTCGAGCATCGGGCGCGTCGCAGACGATTGCATCGGCCGGGTGGCGTTGATGGTGTCAGTTGTCATCAGCGTCGCCTCGGATCGAGAACATCTTGCAATCCATCACCAAGCAAGTTGAAGCCCAGCACAGTCCAGGCAATTGCCAGGCCAGGGAAGGTGTACATCCACCAATGCCCTTGCAGGAAATCCTGGAATCCGAGCTGGATCATAGCTCCCCATTCGGCCCGTGACGTCTCGACACCAAGTCCGATGAACGAAAGGCCAGCAGCCTCGAGAATGGCCCAGCCAAACTGAAGTGTCGAGATAACGAAGATTGGTATTAGGCAGTTGGGCACCAGGTGTTTGAACAAAATCGCGCGGTGATTTGCGCCAATTGCCTTCGCTGCCATGGCGTACTGGCTCGTCTTGGCGCTCAGCATCGAGGAACGCATTAGTCGGGCATATCCAGGAATGTTGAGCACCGCAGTGGCTATGACGACTGTCTCGATTCCAGGGCCGAGCGCGTACGCGATGCCCATTGCGAAGATGAAGCGTGGGAACCCCTGCAGAATGTCCATGATTCGCATCGCGACTTCATCGGTTAGTCCGCCGACATATCCCGAAACTGCTCCATAGACGCTTCCAACGATCAGTGAGATCACGACCGCAGAGAGCGCGATCAGCAGGTCGATTCGCGCGCCGTAGAGAACACGCGAGAAAATGTCTTGCCCGAATTGGTCCGTTCCGAAGAGATGATCTCGGCTGGGGGGCTGCGCAACGACAGCGAAGTCGACCTTGTTGGCGGGGTACGGCGCGATCCAGGGCGCGAATATGGCCGCGAATATCACCACGCCGATCATGAAAAGACCGAGCATGGCAGTTGGATTTCGCCGCAGAACGAACCAGAAGTCGCCGATTCGCTCGCGCAAAGGCGGAGTGAGTGCAGCGGTTGTGTGCGCGGTCGGGGCGGCTGGGAGATTGGCAGTCGGAGCAGTCATGGCTAGTACTCGACTCGTGGATCGAGAATGGCAATGAGAATGTCCACGATCAGGTAGGCAAGCACATACATGGCAACAGCCAGAATGATGAAGCCTTGCACGGCGGGGAAATCACTTCCCATGATGGCATCGAACGAATACTTTCCGAGACCGGGCCAAGTGAAGATGTACTCCACAAGTACCTCGCCGCCAATGGCATAGCCAAAGACAGCCGCGATCAATGTCAGGACCGGAATGATGGCGTTCTTCAGGGCATTCTTGCTGACGATGACTCGCGTTGGGAGTCCCAGCGATTTGGCGGTGCGAACGTAGTCAGAATTCAGCGCGTCGATCATGGTCGCGCGGGTCATGCGGGCAATCGGAGCCATCGCGATCAATCCGATTGTGAGCACGGGCAAAACCAGTTGTTTCGACGCGGCGCGGAAGGTGTCGAAGTCTCCGTCCAGGAGCGAGTCGATCGTATAGAGACCGGTCACTCGTGGTGGCGCCGTCATCGAAATGGGCAACCGGCCTTGTGGTCCAGGCAGCCACCCGAGACGCGTGTAAAACGTCGAAATCAAGATGAGGGCGATCCAGAAAATCGGCATCGAAACGCCGAGAACCGCAATAACGCGGGTGAGATGGTCCACCCATGTTCCCTGTTTCATTGCCGAAATGATCCCGAGCGGTAAGGCAAGTGCGACCGCCAGCATCATTCCATAGAAGACGAGTTCGAACGAGGCCGGAAACCGTTGCCGGAGATCTTCGGTCACCGGCTGATTCGTTTGGTATGAGACCCCCATGTCCCCGTTCAGAAGATCGCCGAGATAGTTGGCAAACTGCGTGTACCACGGATCGAGCAGCCCTGCCTCACGCTTCATCTCTTCGACTGCCTCGTCAGAGGCATATGGTCCTGCCACCCGCTCGATCGGATTCCCTGGCACCATCCTCGTCAAGAGGAAGGTCAGGAAGAGCGCTCCGAGTAACACAGGAATCAGGAACAGCAGGCGTCTGATGATGTATCGAGCGAGGCGCATCGAGGAGCTTGCTCCTTGGGTCGCGGCGGCTGCCGCGAGGACAATCGCGAGAAAAACGCTCAACGGGGAGACGGGAACCGCCTCCCCGCTGTCCGTGACGACTAGCTGCTGGTGCGCGTCAGCGACGCATACCGAGGCAACTCGTCGTTGTAGTAGACGTATCCGTCGATATCGTTGCCGAAGTAGATGACCCAGTTCGGCTGCGCCAGGAAGACGTAGGGTGACTCTTCGATGACGATCGCCTGGATTTCCTTGCTTGCTTCGGCCCGTGCTTCTGCATCTGTCGAGAACATGTAGGTGTCCAGCAGTTCATCGACGCGAGCGTTGCTGAACTTCGGATAGTTCGAAGGACTCTCGGTCTGGGTCAGCCAGAAAAGATGGTAGTAGGGATCGTTCACCCAGGAGATCCACTCGTCGGTCCACATCTGGAGCTTGGACCCCTGCTGGAGCTCATTGAACTGAGCATAGGCCAGCTTCTCGATCTGGACGTTCATTCCGATCTGCTTCAGCGAATCCTGCATGATGATGGCAATGCGCTCCTTCTGTTGGTCGTCGCCTGCCACGCTGATCTTGATCTCCGGCAGCCCCTCACCGTTGGGGAAGCCGGCTGTGGCCAGGAGCTCCTTGGCCTTCTCCAGGTCGAAGGAATACTGGTTCGTCGACGGATCGTGCGTCGGCATGCCGGAGGGGACGAGGCTCCTGGCTTCGGCCGCCTGACCCAAGTAGATCTGCTCCAGAATGTCGGCGTATGGAGTTGCGTATGCGACCGCTTGGCGCACTTCCTTGACATCGAAGGGGGGGACGAGGTTGTTCATCTCGATCATGACGACCAGATTCGACGGAATCGACAGGGTCTTGACGTTCTCGTCTTGCGAGAGCGCCGCGTAGTCGGGGAACGGAATCTTCGTCGCCGAATCGACATCGCCGTTCTGCAATAGCTGCACGCGTTGAGCTGCGTCCGCCACGATCTTCATGATGACCGTTTTGAAGAACGGCGCTTCGCCGTAATAGTTCTCGTCTGCCACCAGCACGATCTGATCGTCTGGTGTGTAGGAGTCGAGCCGATACGGACCGTTGCCGATACCCAGGTTCGCCTTGAAATACTCCAGACCCCACGGATCGTCAGTAGTGGCGACTTCGGCCAACTGCTTCGGGCTGATGACAGACGTGTTGTGCATCACATTGTTGAGGGGGGTGATGGGGTTCGCCAGCGTCAGCGAGATCACAAACTGACCCGCATCATTGACCGACAACTGTTCTGGGCTCGTCAGTGCGCCGCCCATGCCCAGGAGGAACGCGGCAATGGCGCCGGACTCGAGAATACGGCTGTATCCATCGACAAACGTCTGTCCGTCCATCGCGGTGCCGTCGTGATACTGAATACCGTCCCGAAGCGTGAAGACCATGTCATTTCCGGCCCACTCCCAGGATTCGGCCAGCATGCCAACGATGTTCTCGGTGTTGACGGTCTTGTACGCTGTTCCGTCCGGCGCCGTCGCATCGACGATTTCGTACTGCGTCAGTTGATCGAACGTGTTCTGGATGACGGTCTGCGACGACTTGGAACCAACAGTAAAGCCCGGGTCCCAGGTGTCGATGTTTTCCGCCACGGCCAGGATTAGCGTCTCCGCGTCCTGGGACGACGCTCGCGGTCCGCGTGTTTGACTGGCCGGAGCCGCGGTTGCTCCTTTTTCGATGGCCATCGCCAACACGCCGCCAATGCCAAGCGCAGCAAGGCCTTGACCTAACTGTCGCCGGGTGATCCTACGTGCCGCATAGTCTGCCTGTAGTCGCTTGATTTCCTCGTTCACCGACATTGGGAATCCTCCGTTTGCGATGCGTGTGACAACGCACCGCGTGCTGGAACGAAAGGCAC
>JAWKPF010000062.1 GCA_041390825.1 Thermomicrobiales bacterium | reverse complement strand
CTTCGGTGAACCAGAGCAACCGCTATACTTTCCGGTCGACAGGTACCGGTCGAGCGCAACGAGCGTTCCCGGCAATGACCCCACCGAAATGAGTTTGGAATTGACCGTCTCGCCTCCCTCTGAATCCGCTGCCGAACGGCGCATTGTCGTCGCCGATGAGCTCGGCTATTGCTGGGGCGTCCGCCGGGCGCTCGATATCATCGAAGACGCTGCCGACCCCACCGCGCCCGTCGCGCCCATCGGTGACATCATCCACAATCCCCAGGTCGTGTCACGGTTGCGGGAGCGCGGCGTGGTCGGCGCGGAATCGGTCGACGCTGCCGCCCGGGAAGGGTTCAAACGGGTCGCGATCACCGCGCATGGCATGGGGCCGCACCTGGCGCAGCAGGCCTCCGAAGCGCACCTGGAGTTGATCGATACCACCTGTCCGCTCGTCACCAAGGTGCAGCGCCTCGCCCAGAAACTCGTCCGGCAGGGATATTTCCTTGTCGTCTATGGCGATTCGTATCATCCGGAAGTCAAGAGTGTGCTCGGCTGGGCCGCCACCAGCAAGTCGGTGGCCGCCAAGCACATCGAGGATCTTCCATGGAACGCCAAGCGAGGTGAAGAAGGCGAAGGCAAGATTGCGCCGCCACGCAAGGTTGCGCTCGTCAGTCAAACCACCAAGAACGTTGACGAGCTGATGGTATTCGCCCTGGAGCTACAGGCGATGGTGGTGCCGCTCGGCGGCGAATTCCGGCTCTGCAATACGATTTGCGAACCCACGAGTGAACGCCAGAACGCGCTCAAACGCCTGATCGACCGCGACCATTGCGATGTCGTCTTCGCCATCGGCGGCCGCAAGAGCAGCAACACCGCCCGTTTGGCCGAAGTGGCGTCGCACATGGGGGTCGAAAGTCATCACATCGAGCGGCCGGAAGACATTCAGGCAGAATGGCTCGAAGGCAAGACCACCGTTGGCGTTACCGCCGGTGCATCGACACCGGATCAGGTCATCCAGCAAGTGGTGGACACCATCGCCGAGTTCGGCTTCACCCCACCCGCTGGCGGCATCCGCGCCGTCGACCCCGACTACGTCCCGGCGTACTAGGCCCGAATCCCCAGGCATCCTTCCCAGGATGCCTCCAAACTGTTGCCTCTTGCCTCTGGCCTGTTGCCTGGCTCCCCCTACCGCTCGAACACCACCCGTCCATCGATCATCGTCAGCTCCGCTCGAAGGGTGTTCAGTTCCTCCGGCTCGACCTTGCGCGGGTCAGCGCTCAACACCGTCAGGTCCGCCAGTTTGCCTTCGGTGATGCTTCCCTTGATCGCTTCCTCGAACGAGGCAAAGGCGCCATTGATGGTGAACATCTGTAGCGCCTCGTCGATCGTCACGCCTTGATTGCCGCCCATGTACTGGCCGTCCTGGGTCAGGCGCGTGACCGCAGAGCGAAGATTGACGAACGGGTCGCAGGAAACGACCGGGACATCCGAGCTTCCCACCGCCACGATCCCCTGGTCGAACCACGAGCGCCCAGGATAGGCCATCGCCAGTTGGTCCTCGGTGAAGTTCTCGATGTAGGAATCGCCGAGGTAGTAGATGAAGGATGGCTGCGGGATCGCCAGCGCGCCGATCTTCTTCATGCGATCCAGATGCTCCTGCGTGCACATCCCGCAGTGCTCGATGCGCGGGCGCGCATCGGAACGCGGATTCGCCGCCAACGCGGTCTCGTAGGCCGTCAGGATCATCGAGATTGCCCGATCACCAATGGCATGCGCCGCCATCTGAAAACCGGCCGCGTTGGCGCGGGTGAACCGTTCGTTGAGACCGTCCTGGTCATAGATCGTGATCCCCATATTGCCGGGATCGTTCCGGTACTCGGTGGTCATGGCCGCAGTTCGTCCACCACCCGAGCCGTCCTGGAACACCTTTGCCGGCCCGATGCGGAACCAGGCATCGCCGAATCCGGTCTGCACACCAAGATGCTCCAGATTGTCCAGCGTGTCGTCGATCAACATCATGGTGAAGGTGCGCATCGGCAACTCGCCATCGCGGGCGAGCTCTTGATACGCGGAGAACTGCCGAGAGTTGCTGATCGCCGCTTCGCCGACGCTGGTAATGCCGTATTCGTTGAATCGCTTGCCAGCTGCGCGCAAGTAGTCCTTCATGTCATCGGTCGTCGGCGCCGCGATCTGATCTGAAACCAGCTTCATTGCGGTTTCACGCAGCAAGCCAATCGGCTCGCCATGCTCGTCGCGGTCGATCTGGCCGCCAACCGGATCCGGCGTGTCCGCCGTTATCCCGGCCAGCCCGAGCGCTGCCGAGTTCGCCACTGCGAGGTGTCCACACGTACGCACCAGATAGGCGGGACGTCCACCCGTGGCTTCGTCCAACTCATGGCGGGTCGGGTGCCGGTGAATATCGAGGCGGGAATCGTCATAGCCCCGGGCGATCAGCCAGCCGCTGGGCTGCTCATCGGCTCGTGTGCGAAAGGCGTCTTGCAGTGCTGCCAAGGTGGGAGCCGCGCCGGGCGAAGCGTCGATCTGGCTCAATCCCTGCCCAAAATAGATCGGGTGGTTGTGGTTGTCGTTCAGACCCGGCAGGAGCGCTCGGCCTGCGAGATCGATCGTCTTCGTGCCTGGTCCCGCTTCGTCCAGGACCACGTCAAGGGTTCCGACACGGGTGATTCGATTGCCCTGAACCGCAACTGCTTCGGCGTCTCGTGCCGCAGGGTCGATTGTGATGATCGGTCCATTGCGAAAGATGAAATCTGCGGACACTCTCGTGACGCTCCTTGGAAGCAATGAGCAATAATCGACCGCGACACCTCATTGTTCGGACGCGGCGATTCCAGAACGTTGATCATGATCTCAGAAACTGCCCAACCCCGGAGCGAGAACATCGACACTCAGGGACCCAACGTGTCCGTTGCTTCCTCAAGAGATCTGCAGCGGTCCAATGGGCATGAGATTGGCACGTTCGCGTGCGGGATAATCTCAAACGACGATGGCTCGAAGGTGGCTATCGAAGAATCGATCGCAGACCATTCCAGGGGCATACCGAACGAAATGAAGATTACCGACATTCGCGTTGCGTCTGTTCCGATAAGCTCGCCGATGAGCAATGCCTACATCGACTTCAGCAAAATGGACGCGGCCGTGGTCGCCATCATCACCGACGTCATTCGGGAGGGCGAGCCCGTCGTCGGATACGGGTTCAACTCGAACGGCCGCTACGCTCCGATTGGCTTGCTGAACGAGCGCTTCGTTCCGCGCCTGCTCGAGGCCGAGCCGGCCGCCATCATCGACGAATCGGGTGGAAACCTCGATCCGCGAAAGATCTGGTCGCTGCTCATGGCTGCCGAAAAACCCGGTGGCCACGGGGAACGCTCGGTCGCGGTCGGCACCATCGACATGGCCGTCTGGGACGCCGTCGCCAAGATCGAGGGCGTGCCGCTCTACCGTCTGTTGGCCGATCGGTACAACGGCGGAACGGTCCACGAGCCCGTATGGGTCTACGCAGCCGGGGGCTACTATGCGCCGGGAAAGGGCCTGCCAGAGCTTCGTGAAGAAATGCGCGGCTATCTCGATCTTGGCTACGAAGTCGTCAAGATGAAAATCGGTGGCGTCCCGCTCGCCAGGGACCTGGAGCGAATCGAAGCCGTGCTCGAGGTCGTTGGCGACGGATCCCACCTTGCAGTCGATGCGAACGGCCGCTTCGATCTCCCAACCGCGATCGCCTATGCCGATGCGCTCGCGCCCTACGATCTCTTTTGGTACGAGGAGGCTGGCGACCCGCTCGACTTCGCGCTCCAGGCAGAACTCTCGCAACGCTATCCCAACCCCATGGCAACCGGGGAGAACCTCTTTTCGATGCAGGACGCGCGCAATCTCATCCGCTACGGCGGTATGCATCCATCCTCCGACTGGCTCCAGTTCGACTGCGCGCTTTCCTATGGCCTGGTCGAGTATTTGCGCACTATCGAAATGGTGGAAGCCAATGGCTGGTCACGCACCCGCATCGTGCCGCATGGCGGACACCAGATGTCACTGAACATGGCGGCAGGACTTGGTCTCGGCGGAAATGAGAGCTATCCGGGCGTTTTCCAGCCGTTTGGCGGATTCGCGGACAGCATCCGGGTCGAGCATGGAATGGTCGGACTCCCGCAAAGCCCCGGCATCGGGTTCGAGGAAAAGGGCGCTCTCATCGACATCATGCGGCAGGTCGCGGCAGGCGAGGGTTCATTCGTTTGACGGTATGATGCTCCCAGTCCATCGGCGACCGGCCGGCCAACGCGGGAGGTATGGCGCACCCAATGCAGATCATGGAAATCGTGCGCTTCTGGATGTCGCGCCTCTTCGATCTCTCTCCTTCGATGATCATCCTGGCGGTGATCGGTTCGCTGCTGGCCGCGTTCACGCTCATCATCTATGGGTTCCTGCGGGTGTTGGCGGTCATCTGGGACCTCATCTCGAGTCGTGACCTCACCGACGCGCGCGAAGAAAAACTCTCGATCGAATTCATCGAGCTCATCGACGTCTTCCTGATCGGAGTCATCCTGCTCATCGTCGCGCTCGGACTCTATCAGCTCTTCATCGACGAGAAGACGACCCTCCCCTCCTGGCTCAAGATTCATACCCTCGACGAGTTGAAACACCGCATCATTGGCGTGATCTGCGTCGTATTGGGAGTGAACTTTCTCAGCAATGTGGCCGAGTGGTCAGACGGCAAAGACATCGTCTATCTCGGTATCGCCGTCGGTATCGTGCTTGCTGCGCTGGTCATCTTGCTCAAAGCAGTCGATGACTCCATTCAGGAAGAAGTCAGGCTTCTTCGGGAAGAACGGGCGCTGGAGAAGGCCACATCGGCAATCGAGCAAGAGTAGATCAAGCGAAACGTCAATCGAGGCCTTGGGGTCCTTGGCTGGCGGTCACAGCTCGACGATCGGTCGCTCGGCATTCAGGATCGACACCTCGGCTGTTCCGCCCAGGTGTCGGGTCACCAGCGCGGCCAGGTCGTCGATCGCGATCCGCGTCGCCAGTGGGTCCAGCGGCGGAATCGACTCGATCACAAGCACGGCGTCCCTGGTAGCCGGTGTGAGCATCGTTCGCTCGGCTTCACGCCAGTTCCAGCATGAACAGATCACAGAATCGTCATCGCGGTAGATGACGGCGCCGGGCGGCGGTGTCTCCGGTTCTTCAGAGCCCAACGGGGTGAACTCCTCGTCCCCGTGCGCTCGCGTCAGACGCACATCCCCAACGATGGCTGCCAAGTCCTCTCCACCCACCGGAAGCAGGTGGCGCAACGAGATCGCGTTGTAGAGATCGACCAATGGGTTGATGGGCCGCAATCTCCCTGACTGCGCGGAACGAAGCATCGCCTCGATCGACGACCGGTATTTCGACGGCTTCACGCCAAACCGGGCGAAGGCCGCTCGCCAGGGAGCCACTGCCGGATGCTGGCTGATCTCGCCCGCGCCGACCAGGGCCGCCGCCCGTTCGATCTCCACGTCCAGCATCGGCCAGATCTCGGGATCGTCGACCATGTTGTCGACACCGCGCACCACTGCTATCGCGATCGTCGCGTTTGGAAAGAGCTCGAGGAAATCTCGCTCCAGCCGGAAAGACGTCATGCCTTACACCACACGAACGAGCCGGCGAGCCGATGCCCAAACCAGCCGCACACCAAAGAAACCAATGATCGTCCCGCAGACAGCATCGATGGCTTGAAAGACGCGGGGGCGCGCATATTTTCGTCCCGCGCTGGCGAGCGCGCAGAAACCGATCGCCCAGGCCAGGGTCCCAATCAGGAATGCCGCCAGAAACTCGATGGTCGTTGCGAAGGTTGGCTCGCCGTGCGTTGCCAACATCCCACCGCCAATCCCGGTCCAGAATGGCAACGCGGCGGGGTTTGCCAGCCCAAAGATGAGGCCGGTGCGCAACGCGCTCGCCTCACTGGAGCGCTCGGTAGCGGATCGCCCGTGCAAGGCAGTGCGAAACGCGTCGATGGCGATCTTGCACAGAAAGAGGCCGCCCATCAGGCCGATCACGTCGAGCACGGTCGCCGCGCTCGAGAGCGCGGCCAACCCGGAAAACGCCAACACCGCCCATGCCCCGCTCCCGGCGAACGCGCCGAGTTGCACCAGGAACGCTGGCCGAAAACCGAAGCTCACTCCCCGCCGGAGGCATTCGGTGTTGACCACGCCGGGTGCTGCCGCATAGGCCAAACCCAACAACAACGGGATGAACAACGCGTCGCGCACGGTTCTCCTCGATTCTTGTCAAGCCGGAACGATCAGCCCAAGACTGCTCGTAAAGCCATGAATGAACGTTTTGGAGCCCACCGGGCCGATCTCGCCCGCCGCGATCAAACCGGCCAGTGGCAATCCGGGGAAACGGCGCTCGATTGCCGCGGCATCGTGATGGGGTACATCGAACATACCGGTCCCCCGGCCATTGCACGAGGCCAGCAACCCGGCAATCGGATCGCGCCCTCCCAGCCGGAGATGCGCCTCGAGCAGAGTGGCAGTGAGATCGAGATCGGCCGTGGCGGCGTCGCGCAGCTGAAACTGAATCGTCTGGCCCACTCGCGGTCTGGCGCCCAACGCGATAGCGCCCGATTCCCGCCGTATCCCGATGATGTTGCGTATCAGGAAATCTCCTCGCCCGAACGTTTCGCGATACTCGTTGGCAGCCAACCCCGCGACGAGGTGATCGCGCACCTCTTGCTGAATCTCGCCCGGCAGGGTCGAAAGCGTGTCGGTCAACATCTGCAAAGCTGGCCGATTCGAGATCGTTTCGATCCATTTTTCATCGACAGCCGTGATCGTCCAGGGCTCACCGATTGGCTCGCATCCCTGTGAAACGATTGGCAGCACATCGTAGGCGCCACCGATCGATAGGCCGACCCCGCCATCGTTGTAGATCCGGCCGTTGAGCATGACCCAGGTTTGCCGCTGTCCCGGACCCGGCGCCAGCAAACCGCCGATCACCGGCAAGCCGGGATAGGCGGAGTTCAGCTGGTCGACGAGCAGCGCGCCATCCATGCGAAACGGATCGGCGAGCACAGTCCAGCCGTTCACGAGCGCCGGATCGACGCCAAGCCGATCGGCCAGATTGCCGCCACGCGATTCCTCGAGCATTCCCTGAGTGAAACGAACGGGACGCAAGATCGCACCCGGCAACTCCAGGGCGAGCAGGGAGATCGCCGGTTCGTGCTCCATTTCCGCGCCACGTCCGATGACGCCACTACTGGAACACCCGACGACGATCATCGAACCCGCGTGATGCCAAATCGCCTCCGAGATCGACGGCAGGTCTTCGTCGAACGATGCGGATGCAAAGGCGAAAATCGCATCTGGCACGACATCGCGAATCCCATCCAACGCCATGTCGAGCGCCATCCGCCAATCGCGGCTGATGCCCACCGACGAACGCGCCGTTGCCTGGCGAGTTGGTCCCTGCGGGGCCGGATCGTGAGACTGCGAAGCTGGAGAGGTGCCGTGTGCGCTCATGGCGGCAAGCCTACCAGACCCACGGGCTCCGCCACCTAAAGATGGCGCAGGTAGGCCTCCGGATCGTCCAGAAATGAACGCATGATCTGCACATGCTCCAGCGTGTCGTACCTGGCCGGGCGAATCGCGCCTCCGTCGAAACTGAGAATCGCCGCTCCGGGCAGCGCCAGCAGCATGGGAGAGTGCGTTGCGATGATGAACTGCGAGCCATCTTCGGCCATCGCGCGCAGCATCGAGAGGAAGGTCAGTTGGCGGGCCGGGGAAAGCGGAGCTTCCGGTTCGTCCATCAGATAGATACCTCCCGGACGGCATCGCGCGGAAAAGAGATCGAGAAACTGCTCGCCGTGGGACGCGGCATCGAGACCACTGGCGCCGTATTGCTGCTCGATCGCGCGCGCCTGCCCGGCAATCACTCCTGCGCCAAGGTTCCGCGCGAACTCCGAGCTCGTCCGGTCATTGCGCATTTCCGCCGCCTCGGCCAGCAACTCGGCTTTCAGCTGATCCATTCGCTTGGTGAACCCGAAGAAGTCCTCCGCCCGGAAGAAATATCCGCGGTGCGGGTGACGTAGTGCCCAGCGTAGCCGGATCGCCTCGGCGAGCGCGCGCCCATGCACCAAAGTGGGGTCGCGGTCGGGATTGTCCGATCCAATTCCCGGCAGCGATA
>JAWKPF010000061.1 GCA_041390825.1 Thermomicrobiales bacterium | reverse complement strand
ATGGCAACCGAGATCACGAAAGCGCAGCTGCTGACACTGCAGCTCTCTCGTTTGCTCGATGCCGGAGAGGCGACCGCAGGGATGACCGCGATGGCCAAGGCGAACAACTCGAAGATAGCCCGCGACTGCGCTCGACTGGCGCGTGAAATCCTGGGCGGGAATGGCATCCTCCAGCAACACCACGTCATGCGGCATATGGTGGACATCGAAGCGATCTATACCTTCGAGGGAACGTGGGACATCAACACGCTGGTGGTGGGCCGGGACTTGACTGGTTTGAGCGCGTTTGTCTAGCGGCGCCCAGTCTGCGGGTGCCCGCTCATGTGGCAGGCGTAATGACGTCCGTAGTCTTCAAGGGGTTCGCGGCATTGGCGCGCGCGAGCACGGCGGCCACCCGAGACTGTTCTGCGGGCGAAAGCGTGGCGATGGCGCCATAGGGATCGGGTGATGCGGCGGTGAGAATCGCGTTCTCGTCGTCGGCGAGGAGCGCCTCGCGCAAGCGTTCCCGATGAGCTTCGCGACGTACGTCGTGCTCCAGCACCGCGAAGTCGAGCCCATGCCCCAGATAGGGTTGCGCGCCGCCAAACGCGGCTCGCGCGGCAGGTAGCATGCGTCCCAGGCGCGCGTAGTCTGGCGGCTTGGCAGTGGCGGCGCGACGAATCGTGGCCACGATGCTCAATCGGTCCGCAACCGTCTGAATACTCGCCCAATCGAGATCGGCGGGCAGCAACGCGCCGGTCGATTCCATGTCGTTCATGGCATCGACCAGCTTGCGGTCATCGCCAGATGCAAGCGCTTCGCGCAGGCGCACGGCCGCGCGCCGCTGGGCGATCAGGCGAGTGGCACGCCGCTTTTCCGAAGGGCCGAGCAGTGTCTCGGACTCCGGCGGTTTGGCTGCGAAAAGCTCGGCCAACGCAACGGCATCACGGTCGCGCAGGGCTTTCCGAGTATTCTGCAACCAGCGACGCCGACCCTGGGCGAGCGCGATCCGGTCCTTGTCTTCCTGGCTGAGGTAATCGGGTTCCGACAGAAGGTCATCCAATGGGCTGCTCAGAATGATCTCGTCAGCGTCGAGATCGATCCCCTTCTGCAACTGTTGCCATTTGATTGCCAGGCGAACCGACCGTTCCGCCGAACGTGAAATCCCGCGAAGCTCATCCAGCTCGCCACTGGCCGCCATGTCAGCGAGACGTTGGCGGTCATCCGCCTCGAGCGCTTCGATCAGTTGAGCGCGAAGCTCCGCCTGGTGAAGCGCTCGACGATAGGCGCGCCGGGCGCCCGGTTGCACGGCGATCACCAGCGATTCGGCTTGCTCGACGGCGGCGATCAACTCATCGTCGTCACCCGAATCGATGGCTCGGGCCACACGTTGATTGACATGCTCGGTCGCTAGATTGGTGGCCTGAATGGCATACGGGATGACCTCGGGTGCTTGCCGAACCGACGACCAGAGATCGACGACGGTTTCGGTGTCCCGATCGATAACGGCAGCGATGAACGTTGCGGTCGTCTCCTCGACGGGTTCGCGCGAGACGACGTCGTACCACGTCGCTTCCGCCGCCACCGGGGGAGATGGAATGGCTGCCGGCGGAGGCGGCGGTGGTGACTGCTTCTCGACGACTGCAGCGCGAGCGGCATGCCAGGCATCATCGATCGGCGGAACCGCATCGACTGCTGCCCGACACGCCTCGCGTAGGATTCCGAGCAGCCCCTGAAACTCGTCGTCTGGCATCGACGTGAGCCGTTCGAAGAGTTTCGACTTGTTCGGCGCGGCCAGATCGGACGGGGCGAACAGCAAGGCGCCATCGATTCGAGCAGGCGAATCGCCAAAGTCGTCGCGCAGCGACGGATCGATCGCAAGCGCCCGCAACGAGACGTAGATAAGCAAGGCTGCGAAGTCGTCGCGCCGCTCCGGCGCGGAAGCGACTCCGCGCGGGTGCGCGTACGCGGCGGGCGGCTTGGCCTTCGAGATCGACACCGCCCCGGGCCACCAGGCCGTGTCGTAGTCCACGAAGACAGGACCTCGCTCCAGATCGACCATGACGTTCTGCCCGGTCAACGATCCATGCGAGAAGTCGACTTCACGGTTGGCAGCCACGGCACGAAGCCAGGAGTTGGCCAACGCATTCAGCACGCGCTTTTCGCGCTGGCGGGCGGCGCGGTCGACCGCCTCGATCAACGTCGGGCCTTCGATCCACTCCATGGCGATCACTGGCTCGCTCAACGAACGGAAGTCCGGTCCTGGCAAGAGCAAGCCTTCCGGGAAAAGATGGACGAACTGTACGAGCGGGGAGTGGTCGGACGCGCGCAACCGTCGCAAGGTCGCGTCCTTCGACAGCCGTTGATAGCGAGCCAGAACCGCGCTATCGAGCTTGTCCGTCAGGAAACAGCGGAGCGCGACAAAGCCAGGAGCGGCGTTTTCCAGCCGGTAGACAACCGCCTCATTCCCGGCGATGCGAAAGGGCTGACCGGTCCCGGCCATGGAAATCGCCCCCCCGCCGAGCGCACGAAGCGCGGGCAGGTTGCGGCCCGGTCGAAGCATGGCGTGGTCGAATGTCGCGATAGTCGGCATGGGTGATGACGAGCCCGATCCCTGTACGTTCGCTGAGAATGGGGTACCAGCAGGGATACCGGGAATGGTACATTGTCCATGCGCAGAGGGAAGCGCATCGTACATCTACCCCGCAAACGGAACCCCCGTTCGAACCCTGCGACCGAGAAATCGAGACCCAAACAGCATGCGGCTACGCTCCAGCTCCACCGATGCCCCCAGCACCGGCGTCACCAATGGATCGACGTCCAGTTGGCCCACGACCTCGACCTATGACCTCTTTGCGTCGCGGCATCGGCCATCGACAACCAGCGAGCTGACGCGTGAGCTGGAAGCAATGGCGGCATCGGTTGCGGAGGTCGATTCGAAATCGGCCGAGCGCCTGACCGACCTGGCTTCGTCGCTCGAGACCGACGAGAGCCGCCTCCGCTGGGCCGATGTCGACATGCGGCAGGCGTTCAACACTGATCAGATTGCGCACGCCTACGCGGTCAAACGGGAAGGCGGGTATGTTCCGGCCATCGTCGACCGGGTCGACCGGTTACGGAACGTCCTGATCCTGCTGCCCATCTTGCTCACCTGGTTCGCCCTCTTCGAGGCGAGCCGCAACTACGCCCGCTACATCGAGTCGAATCCGGACGAAGTCGGGAATCCGTTTCTGCTCCTCTGGGAGCAGAACTTCGGCGGAACCGCCCATTGGTGGTCTCCGTCGTTCTCGGTGCTGGCGCTCACGGATGCGGCAATCATCGGCTTCATCATCTTTCTGACCTTCTATTCCCATGGACGACGCGAAGCGCGGGAAGAAGCGATCGACAAGAGCGCCATGGCATTCAAAACCGAACTCGACAATGTCCTGGCTGAAGCAACCGTGGCGCTTGCCCCCGATCGCGCAGGACGCCCGGCCATGCTGGCGCGCAGCGTCCACCGCCTGGCTGACCGGTTCGACAATTCGAGCCAGGAACTGCTCACACGTCTGAAAGCCGAGCACGATCGTCTCGCGTCGATTGCCAACCGGCGCGAACGCGAAATCGCCGACTTTGGTGTCTTTGCCAGCGGAATGCGTGCCGGCGCGGAAGAAACACACCGCGTGCTGCTCGAAATGAAGCAGCTTTCGACCGGATTGCAAAATGCGCTCGAGGATCTGGCGAGCGAAGTCAGTGCCGCAGGCGAAAACCAGCGGTCGCTGCAGAAGTCGGTCAGCACGCTGGAACGGCTGGTCGGCGCGAGCATGCAAAGCGATGCCGCGTTGACACGCAAGATAGCCGACGCCGCCGAGGCCCTGGCCGATGCCGCCGATCGGTCGATGGCCGGAGCGGAAACCGCCTCGCAAGCTGGACGCCTCGCGACCGACGCCGTGCACGGAATCGTCGACCTGACCGCGTCTCTCTCGGGGGGACAGGCGCGGCTGGAGCATGCGCTCGCCGAGCAGACCGAAGCAAACGCCAAACTGGCCGATTCGCTCCGTTCCGGTGTGGGTGGCGTCAGCGCGTCCTCGCGTAGCCTGGGCGACATTTCGCTGGCGCTTTCACAGCTCCGCGAAGAGTTCAACCGCATGTCGCAGCTGGCCGAGGAACAGAACATGACGCTGGCGCGGCTGCTGTCCGAGCAGAACACAATGGCATCGAGCCTGTCCGATGTCGCGCGGGATCTCAGCGCGGCGGGAGTTTCCACGTCGCTGCGCCAACGGGAGATGAACGATGAGCTTGGCTCGCTGGTCCGACGCCTCGATGCGTTGGCCTCCACCCTGACCCATATCGCGGGCGGCGCCGACGCTGCCTGGCTGCAGGGCGGGAGCGGGTATGCGGAAGACGAGCCATCGACACGGACACGGAAAGGCTCATGGCCCGGCGGAAGTCGCTAGGCCAGGTGCGCATGTTCCCCACCACGAATGAGGCACGGACATCATGAAGGTCCGCCGGCGACGCGAAGGCCGAGACATGATCCTGCTGGGAGGATGGCTCTTCGCTGACCTCCTGCTCGGTCTTGCCATGCTCTTCCTGACCGCGAATACGGTTGGCACACCGCCACCCACTCCGACGCCGACACCATCGCCCAATGGCTACGCCACCATGGCTGCAGCCGCGCAGGCGACCGCCACCGCGCAACAGGCCGAGCTCGACGCGCTGAACGTTACGGCCACGGCGGTCGACGAGGCAGCCGCTGCGACCGCTGCCGCCCAGGCAACGCAGCAAGCCATTCTGGTTCAGCGCGCCACCGAAGCCGCGCTATTGCAACTCACGCAAGAAGCCCTGACCGACGAGGAGCGAGCGACCGCGAATGCCGAGGCCACCCAGCAGGCCCTCGAAGCCCAGGCCACACTGGCCGCGTTTGCGACGCAGCAGGCGCAATCCGACCAAAGCGCGAACGAGCTGAACAGCCAATTGGCCACTGCTGCCGCGCAGGCGACCGAAAACGCGGTCAGCGCGCAACAGACAATCGAGGCGCAGCAGACTCAAGCAGCTGAGGTGGCCCTGATTGCCACCCAGAACGCCGAATCGGGCGCCAACGATCTTGCGACCGCCCAGGCCGCCGCGGCTGCCGCACAGGCCACTGCGGAAGCGCTCGCGGCGGCCAACTCGTCGAGCGATGCCGACATCGCGACTGCGCAGGCGGAAGCGAACCTGGTGCAATCGACTATCGCCGCGCTCAGCACGCAGCAGGCCGCATCGAACGCAACCGCCACGGTGCTTGCCCAGCAAGCAGCACAGGGATCGATCGACCCGTCCAAAGTCGAGCTCTCCATCGATGTCGACTACGAAGGGCTGATCAATGGCGATCCCGATGCGATCGAAGACGCCAGCGCAACCTTGGCGGACGTGCTGGCGCCGTACGAGGGTTGTCGCGTGGGGCTTTCGCTTACGTTCGGTTGGAGCTCGGACTTGCAAACGGGCATCGCCGTCGCCCAGGCGGTGAACCAGATACTGGCCGACGACTTCCCGGAAATCTTCAGTGATGCCGCGCTGGAAGACTTCGCCAGCCTGCAGGACCCACCGGGCCGGGTCGATCTCGAGTTCTTCTTCTTACAAGGGTTGTGAAGCGCTCGGAACCTGAGTCGCCGGCGCTTCCAGGACGGGCCCTTCTCCGACAACTCCCGAGCTACCTTCGATCGGCGCCGAGGGCAGCTCTGTATGTCTCGAGGGTCGCGCGGACGGTGCGCGACCATGGAAACGCGGCAGCGCGGGCTCGGCCCTTGGCCGACAACGCGGTCCTGAGCGCGTCATTCGTTGCAAGCTCGATCATCGCCTCCGAGAACGCCTCGACCGTCGGTTCGACCAGGAATGCCGCATCGCCAGCGACCTCAGGGTGCGAGGTTCGGTTGCTGGCAACGACGGGAACGCCATGCGCCATTGCCTCCAGGATGGGAAGCCCGAACCCTTCGCTACGGGAGGGGTTCACCGCAATCGAGGCGTGCGCGTAGAGCGCGTTCTTTTCCTGCTCGTCGACTCGTCCGGTGCGCACCACGCGATCGCCCAGGCCAAGTTGCTCGATGACAGGTTCGACTGGTGGATAGACAACGGGGTTGTTCGAGTGTGGAGAACCGACCAGCACGAGCCGCCAGTCCGGCCCAAGCTCCCAAGAGGCGCGTGCGAACGCCTGCAGCAGCATGGTCAGGTTCTTGCGCGCATCGAACCCGCCTGTGTGGAGAACATACGGTCCCGAAAGAACTGGAGCGGCGGGCGGTTCCTCCACGGGCGAAACACCCATCGGGATGACATCGATCCGTTCCCGCTCGATGCGCAGGAGTTCCTGCACGACCCCGGCAACGTAGCTCGACGGCACGATCACCCGAGTCGCATGGGGGACCAGCGCGCGTGCGAGCGCGCTCTGGATCCTGGCGGGGCGAGAGGACCGGTATTCTGGCAATTGAAGCGGGATCAGATCGTGCACCGTAACGATCAGCGGACCATCGAATCTGCGTGGGGCGGCGAAGCGCGTCATGTGGAGCAACTCCACCTTCGAGCCTCGAGCCGCAACCGCGATTCCCCGCAGATCCCAATTCAGTCGGGCAATCTTCGAGGAGGACCGCAGCAGACCCGAGGGAGCCGAGATCGGCACCAGATCGACACCTGTATCACCGTTTCGAGATGAGTCGATGAGCGCTTCCACATACGCGCGCACGCCTGAATATGGGTAGAGCAGCGGGGCCACATCGAGCCCAATTCTCAGGCGATTCTCCATCCGTACGGGGCCATTCTCGAACAGGGTTGTGCGCCGGCTCCAAATTGCGGGCAAACGATTGGGATGAGTCGCCAGTACCGGGCAGGCGATGTCCGCATTCACATCTCCGAAGTTGCGCCAGAGCGGTTAGTATAGCCCGAGAGGAGACGGCCTCAGCTTCTCGAATACGGCCCGCGGCTGAGCGGAGACCGCAATCCAATGGCGGACCGGTCTGGCAGCAGTCGCACAGACGTGCTAGTATTCCAGAAGTAACTTGTAAATAGTAACCACGTCGGAGATGACGAATGTCCAAGTGCACAGAAATTACAGACGCCCAGTTCGATGCCGAAGTCACCCAGTCGGATAAATTGGTGCTGGTCGACTTCTGGGCCCCCTGGTGCGGTCCCTGCCGTTCGATCGCCCCGATCCTCAACGATCTTGCCAAGGAGCGTGAGGACACGGTCAAGGTTGTCAAGATCAACGTCGACGAGGAGCAGGTGAACGCCGCCAAGCTCGGCATCATGACGATCCCAACCCTTGTGCTCTTCAAGGACGGACAGCCGGTCGATCGTCTCCTTGGTGGGTATCCGAAACGCGCGATCGTCGAGCGGGTGGACAAGCACCTTGCCGCTCCAGTCGCCGGGTAGTCCCTCAGCGCATCAACAGACCAGAAAAGCCGACGGCTTCAGAACCGCCGGCTTTTTTGGTGTCCGTGATGTAGCGAACTTCCCAACCGGTCGGAATGGTCAGACGGCACCCACAGGGATCTGCTCTGGTCCGACGCCACTGGCGGTCTCGATGCGGCCGTCAGTGATGCGCACCACCCGATCGCACAGATCGATCAAGCGCTCATCGTGGGTCACGAGAATCCCGGCCTTGTTCCGTTCGTGAATCTCGGACGCAAGCAACGTGACGACCTGGCGTCCCCGCGCAGAATCGAGACTCGCCGTCGGCTCGTCGGCAAAGATGATGCGCGGGTCGTTCATCAACGCGCGGCCGATTGCCACCCGTTGCCGTTGCCCGCCGGAAAGCGCATCGGGATAGTGGCGAGCGCGAGCGCTCATCCCGAGCTCGTCGAGCAAGCGATCTGCCCGTTGAGCAGAGGCATGTTTGTCCATGTCGGTCAGATGGCCGATGAACAGCAGCTGCTCCCGGGCGGTCAGATACGAGATAAGATTCGATCCCTGAAAGATGAACCCGATCTTCTGCAGGCGCAGCTCAGCGCGTTGCTTCTCTCCCGCGGTGGTGATGTCCACCCCATCGAGCAGGACGGTTCCTATCGTCGGTGTGAGCAGTGCCCCGGCAATCGACAGAAGGGTCGATTTCCCTGACCCCGAGGGTCCGATCAACGCCACCAGTTCGCCCTCGCGCACGTCGAGATCGACGTGCGTCAATGCCTCGACCAGAGACTCCCCTTCGCCAAACACCATGCCAATGTCGCGCATTTCGAGTACGTTGTTCGTCATTTGCGAGTCCTCATGAATGGATCGACGGGCCGCTAGGCCGTCCTGTTGATAGCGTCGAGGGGATCGATGCGGGCGATTCGCAAGAGCGACAGCAATGTGCTGGCGAGCGCCACGAGCAAGAGTAACGAGCCGAATAGCGCCATTCGGTCCATAGAGACGCTGTACGGCACCGCGTCGCCAATGACGAGCGCCAGGGTGTCCGAGATCGATATTCCCAACAGCACGCCCACAAGCGCCAATGCGAATACCTGCGACACCAGCGCCTTTGCCAAATAGCCAGTTCCGGTGCCGATGGCCTTCATGACGCCAAGCTCAGGCATCTTCTGCAAGGTGATGATGTAGAAGAACGCAGCAATGATTCCCGCGGCGATCACAACCAGGAAGATCTGAATCAGGAGCAGCGTGCTGTTCTGCTCGGACTCACCGGGGATATGGTCGCTCACTTGCTTCTTGCTGCCGACCATCGTGTCGGGAACGGCAGTCGGAATCTGCACGAGCGCTGTCCCGGATCCCTTTACCAGCACGGCCGTCGCGGTCGATTCCTGGTAACCGCCGCCGGCGGCTCGCGCCGATTGCCAAAGCTCGAGGGGCATGAAGATCACTGGGGCAATGCGATAGGACTGCCCG
>JAWKPF010000060.1 GCA_041390825.1 Thermomicrobiales bacterium | reverse complement strand
CGGCTCTTCCGCTCCAGCATTCCACAGCAACTCGTTAAATCGGCGCCGGGCACGCATCGTTGCGGACGAAAGCGGCGCAACAGCCGGGGTTCCTGCGCCCAGCCATCGCAGCAGTGTGAGCAAGTCCCATGCCAGCGCATATCGGTCGACCTGCGCATCGGAATCGGGCGTTCCGTTCACCGGTGATGGCGCCTGCTCGCGATCCTGCGGCAGCGCTGCGGTAGCCGTGTTCCAGATCGGTTGGAAGAGCGCCCGCCGTCCGTCAGGCACGTAGGTATGCCAAACGAGGAGCGATTCCTCGAGTTCCGTCAACGCGGTTCGTAAGCGCTCCGCTGCCCTGGGTTGACCGAAATCGAGATCCAGGGCGTCGGCGATCTCCGTCAGCGTCGTTGTTTGCCCGGCTGGCAGTTCGGTCACGACACCCAGCACACGCTTGGCATCCCAGCCGAGTTTCCGTTCGACAGCCGATCGCCGGTCTGGCCAGGCGGAGAGCTCCAGGAGCCCGTCGGTGAGTTCACGCCGGGTGCGCAACCCCGGCATCGATTCCAATCCCCAGAGCTCCGCTGCGCGTTGAATGTCCGCGTCATCCAGGAGGGCAAGGAGTGCCGCAAACGGAGTCTGACTCACGTCGCCGGCATCGAGCTCGTCCTGAATGCGCGCGAACAGTTGCCCAAGCTCACGCGGCAAGAAGAGCCGTGGGAGTTCGCCCACGGAAAGCGTCTGGCCGCGCGCGTTCGATGCCAGCGCCCCGGCCTGATAGAGGCGGGTGGCCGTGGCTCTGACGACGGAAGGTTCCGCCTGCAATTGTTCGGCAAGCTGGTCGATCGTGAATCCGTCGTCGGCGTCAGCTGCGACGTAGAACGCAATCATCTCGCGCTCGTCCAACGGGCGGCGCATCCAGAAGTCGCGCGTGGCGCGCAGATCGGTCATGGCGCGCATGAGTTGAGCGATCAGGGCGGCACGGTCGCGCGCTGTGCTCGGCACCTGCCAGGCAATGCCGATTCGCTGGAGCTCCTCATCCGTCCGGGCGTTCAGCCGGCCCATCAAGTTGCGCACCGGGATGCTCCTGGCCGCGGGAGCAAGGACGCCTCCCCAGGAACCCTTGACCCGCGTCTCGTCACCACGTAGGGTTCGGCATCGCCGCGCCCAGTGTCAAGTGGGTGTCGTCTTGTCGCGCTGATGCGCGTTCGTTCAGTCCTGGATCGCATGCCGCCGCTTTCTCGCAATCTCCGGCTCGATGATGCGCTTGCCCTGCCAGGATGCCCCGTCTGCCGCATCGTGCTGCAGCGGGTCGCGCAGACCATCGAGACGATCCAGGACGAACTGGTGCTCGATCCTGCCTACCGAGAGCGAGTCGATGCCGCGTGGGGGTTCTGCAGCACGCATGCAGCTCAATGGCTCGCCGAAGCGCAGCCCCTGAGCACCGCCATCATCTACGAGGCGGTGCTGGGACGCATCTCGCGAGAGCTGGAACGCGTCTCACCGACACGAACCGGTCTGCGAGGGCAGCTTGGTTCCCGCATCTCCGGCGGGCGGACGAATCGGGAATGCGCAGCGCTGGTGGAAGCGCGCCCCTGCCCACTCTGCGTGACGCGCGCCGAACAGGAGCGCGAGCTCGTCGCGCAGTTGCTCGACGGACTACGAACCGCCAGTTTCCGCGAGCGATACCTGTCGTCTGATGGGTTGTGCGTTTCGCATCTGAATCATGCGCTCTGCGCCGGACCGAGCGCGGAGGCGCTCGATGCGCTGCGCTCGCGGCTGCTTCGCACGCATGAGACGTTGCGGGCCGACTTGCGAGAAGTCATCCGCAAGCACGACTATCGCTATCAAGACGAGCCGCAGGGCGCCGAATGGAACGCGGTGGAACAGGCGGTTCGGCATGTCGCCGGTGCGCCGGGCATCGACGGTCGACGGGCGAGATCCAGCACAGCAGAGTAACCTCCGGCAGTGAACTGCAAAAGCGGCGAAGATGTATCCACCATCGAATCAACCATGGGATAAGGGAGTAGCGTGTCCAATCCGTCCAATCCAATCGATCGATCGACCGTTCTCGCATTCATCGAGATTCCCCGCGGCAGTCGCAACAAGTACGAGTTCGACGAGGCCACGGGGAGACTGCGGCTCGACCGGGTGCTCTACTCCTCGGTTCACTATCCCACCGACTATGGGTTCATTCCCGATACCCTGGCCGAGGATGGAGACCATCTCGACATCCTGGTGCTCATGCAGGAACCGACGTTCCCCGGCTGCTACATCGATGCGCGGCCGATCGGGGGGCTCGACATGTCGGATGAGAAGGGTTCCGACTTCAAGGTGCTGGCGGTCCCGGTAGGCGACCCGCGTTATCAGCATGTATCCGATCTCTCGCATCTTGGCGACCATTGGCTGCGCGAGATCGAGACGTTTTTCGCCACGTACAAGCTGCTCGAACCGAAGCAGACCGAGGTGCTCGGCTGGCATGACGCATCCTTTGCCTGGGATGTGATCGAAGCCTGCCGCGCCCGCTACGAAAAGGAGTAGCCCGGGACGATCGGGCTCCACGCGCCGATGCCGATCGATCTGCCTGCTTCCAAGCCGCCAATCACACCGGAAACCGGGTTGGGCGGACGTCGCCCACGGTTCTTCTATTTGGTCAGTCTGCCGCTCTGGTTGGCGGTCGTGCTGCGGTCATTCGATTCGGACGGGGATGCGGATCGGCAACCCCTGACTCTTCTGTTGCTCCTGGTCTATCTGGCGCTCTTCGTCACCGGCGACCGGCTGAGTCGCCGCTTTCACTGGTATGAGCATCTCTATTTCGGGCTGCAGCTCACGATCGTCTTTGCGGCGATGGTGGCCCAGCCCGAGCTCGACTTTTTCCCCGTCTTGTTGATTCCAATAAGCGCGCAGATTGCGCTCGTTCCCGATCTCCGCTGGCGGCGTTTCTGGTTCGCAGCGACCTTCGCAGTCATGATCGTGGGGCTGCTGATATTTCAGGATTTTCCGCGCAGCCTGGCGATCATCTTGTTGTATATCGCCGGATACGTTCTCATTGCATCATATGCCACGGTTACTGAACAGGAAGAGCGCGCGGAAGCCCAGGCACGCTCCCTCGTCGTGGAACTGCAGGAAGCGAACCGCCAACTGACCGAGAGTGCCGCAACGATCGAGAATCTGGCGATTGTGGAAGAGCGCAACCGGCTGGCGCGCGAGTTGCACGATTCAGTTAGTCAGTCACTTTATGGTTTGGTGCTCAGCAGCGAAGCGGCCAGACGCAACCTTGCAAGCGGCAATCACGATGGTCTCGTAGAGGAACTCGATTCCATGAGCGAAGCCGCTCGCACCGCACAGGCGGAGATGCGCCTGCTGATCTACGAGCTGCGCCCACCAGAGATGGAGGAGCTCGGACTGCAGCGCGCGCTCGAGAATCGACTGGCCACCGTCGAGCGCCGTACCGGTCTGCAGGCAACGATCACATACGAGGTTGCGAGCGATGTACCGCTCCGAACCGAGATCGAGCTCGAGCGCATCGCAATCGAGGCGTTGACCAATGCGGTACGGCACAGCGGCGCGTCGAATGTACGCGTCGTTGTTCGCCAGGAGGGCGATCGGTTGGTGCTGGACGTGGAGGATGATGGCGTTGGGATCGAATCTGGCGCGCAGGCTGCCGGATTTGGCATGCGCGGCATGCGTGAACGCGCAGAACGTCTCGGCGGAACGTTTACCGTCGTGTCGTATCCGGGCAACGGAACCCTCGTGCGGGTGGAGACGCCGCTGTGAGCAAGCCAATACGTGTATTCATTGCCGACGACCATGCGATCGTGCGCAAGGGGATTCGTGCGCTGCTCTCGACCGAACCTGACGTTGACGTGGTTGGCGAAGCCGGAGACGGGGCACGCGCTGTGGAGCGGGTGTTGGCGCTGCGCCCTGATGTGACGCTCATGGACCTCGTTCTTCCCGGAATGGAAGGAACTGAGGCGATCGCGCGTATTCGGACAACCTGGCCCGAGGCGCGCATTCTGGTGCTGACCAGCTTCGTGACCGATGAAAAGGTTCTCCCGGCGATTCGCGCTGGGGCGCGCGGCTACCTGCTCAAGGACTCCTCACCGGAGGACCTCGTGCGGGCGATTCGCCAGGTGGACCGAGGCGAATCGCCAATCGACCCGTCGGTCGCGGGTCGGATCATGAGCGCGCTCAGTCAAGCGGCATCGGCAACTCCGGCCACCGATGGGCTCACCACCCGCGAGCTCGATGTGCTGCGCGAGGTGGCAAGAGGGTACTCGAACCAGGAGATAGCCGCGCATCTCTCGCTCAGTGAAGCCACTGTGCGCACCCACATCAGCCATATCCTGAGCAAGCTGGGACTTGCCAGCCGTACGCAGGCGACGCTCTACGCCCTTCGGGAGGGACTCGTTACGCTCGACGACTGATCGCCCAGATGCTGCATCGTTGCGTCGCGCAGAAAAACGGTTCCCGGCTGGCGACGGGCCTTCTACAACATTCCGCTGATCTGCTTCCCGGAATCACCACCAAACGACGGATGGCAAATTCCATCGGACGGCGGTCGGCAAGTCGATCTCCCGCCGATACAACGAGTGTGGGCGCTGATCAGCGCCGATTGGCTTCGTTGATGGATGACTGCCGCCATGTTGAACGGTTTTCAGGAGGCGCTGCCTCGATATTCATTTTCCTCTCCGCGACGTACGATCCTGATTTGGATGGCTGGACTGGTGCTGCTCGTCACGCTCGCCGCGGTGGCCGGCGGAGAGCTCGGTACAGAGAATCAGTTCATCTCAGAGCCAGAATCGGTGCAGGCCGATCGGCTCCTCGAGAGCGAGTGGGGAGCGGAAGATCAATCAGACGACTATCCCGAGCTGCTGGTCGTCGAATCCGCTGGAATGACACTGGATGACCCCGCCTACCACACCGCGGTGGAATCGCTGGCGCGGGCGCTCGAGACGAATGGAGCGACCGCCATCACCTGGTACGAAGCGAACGAAGCTGGGGATGAGCGGGCAGACACGCTGAGGTCAGCCGATGGAACGACCACCCTGATCCCATATCGTCCCAGTGGCGAACGCGATGCAGCTGATGCCGCGGTGCTTGCCGCAGCCGACTCGAATGGCGTCACGGTGCATTTCGTTAGCGAAGATCGGTTCGATGACGCATTCGACGAGATGACCGAACACGATCTCATCCGTTCGGAAGTGTTTGGTCTTCCAGCGGCTTTGCTGGTGCTGATCCTTGTGTTCGGCGCGCTGGTGGCGGCTGGAATTCCGATCGTGTTGTCGATCGTTTCCATCGCCGGGGCGGTGGGGTTGACGCTGCTCCTGGGTCGGGTGACCTCGATGTCGGTCTACGCGCTCAACATGATTTCCATGATTGGTCTGGCGGTCGGGGTGGACTACGCGCTCTTCATCGTCGACCGGTTCAGGGAAGAACGCCGGATGGGACATGCACCGGCTGAAGCGATGGCGCGCACCGCCGCTACCTCTGGGCGCGCGGTCCTCTTTTCAGGGGCGACCGTGGCAATCAGCCTGCTGGGCATGCTCCTGCTCCCCACCACGCTCTTTCGCAGTCTCGGTGCTGGAGCAATCCTGGTGGTCGTGGTCGCACTCCTGGCGACGCTCACTTTGCTTCCGGCGCTCTTGGCGATCTCGGGTAGCAGGCTCGACTGGCCGCGTCGTCCGCGGCCGGCTCTGGAGCGCACAAGGGCGACGCACTCGGACCGGCTCGTCCGTTTGGTGCTGCGACGGCCGGGGATCAGCGCCTTGGCTGCCATTGCAGTTCTCTTCCTGCTTGCCTTGCCAGCTCTGTCGATGGAACGCGGGGCTGCCGGAATCGAATCGATGCCACCTGGCGATCTACGCGCTGGATACGAAATTTTGGCTCGCGACTTCGCTGCCGGCCTGACCGATCCGGTCGAAATTGTGGTTGCCGGATCGAATGACGACGCGACCAACGGCGCCATCGAGCGACTGCTGGACGGTCTCGCGGCCGATTCCGCGTTCGCCCCGCCGACGGACCAAGCATGGAACGATGCAGGCACCTTGGCATTGGTCGAAGTGCCACTCACCATCGACGGAAACACGCCCGAGGCCTATGCCGCAATCGAGCGCTTGCGTGTCGACCTGATACCGACGGCCTTTGCCGGGATCGACGCGTGCGTCCTGGTTGGCGGGGATGTCGCCGAAACGGCCGACTTCGATGCGCTGGTCGGCCTGTGGACACCGCGGGTCTTGGCGATCGTTCTTGGGCTTTCATTCCTGGTGCTGCTACTGGCATTCCGGTCGATCGTCGTACCGGTGAAGGCGCTTCTGCTGAATTTGCTTTCGGTCGGTGCAGCCTATGGGGCGATGGTTTTCGTCTTCCAGCAAGGGCATGGTGTCGGGCTATTCGGTTTCCAACGAACACCAACCATCGAGGCCTGGATCCCAATCTTTCTCTTCAGCATCCTCTTCGGATTGTCGATGGACTACCACATCTTCCTTTTATCCCGAATTCGGGAAGCGTGGGACCGGACCGGCGACAATTCGCTGGCCGTTGCCGATGGGCTGCATGTCACCCGGCGCATCATCACCGGTGCTGCGGCAATCATGGTGGTCGTATTCGCCGCATTCGCTACAGCCGATCTGGTGATGTTCCAGCAGCTTGGTTTCGGGTTGGCGGTCGCGATACTCCTCGATGCCACCGTGATTCGGCTGGTGCTCGTGCCTGCTTCGATGCGCTTGCTCGGCGACTGGAACTGGTACCTCCCTCACCGGCTCGAGTGGCTCCCAAGGGTGCACGTGGAGTCGGCGAGGACGTCCGACTCTGCGGTCACCGTGGGATGACCTGTCGGTCTGTTCGAATACTGGCGGGCCGCATGCTGCCCGCCAGTCCGTTCTTTCCCAATCGCGGAGCCGGTCGTCCTGGCGAGCGTGGCCGGTATGGACTGATAGACTTCCGGGAGTTCGGCGGCAACGAGAGGAAGACGGCGATGTCTGGTCCAGATGTGATCGTGGTTGGTGGCGGTGTCAATGGTTGCTCGGTTGCGTTTCGATTGGCGCAGGCGGGCAAGAAGGTGCATCTCTTCGACCAGCGAGGCATCTGTTCCGGAGCGTCGGGTCGCAACGGCGGCATGACCAGCGAGGGCGCGCGCATGCATAGCGATGGCGCACGCCAGCTCTATGACATCACCTCGGCCAACTGGCGCATGTTGCAGGAGCTGCCGGACGAACTGGGGGTCGATTTCCAGCTGCGAAAATCGGGCACGATCGAGATCGGGCAAACCAAAGCGCAGTGGGACCACATGGTCGAGCGATATGAAATCGAGCGCGCCGCTGGAGCAAGCCCCGAACTTCTGGACGCGAAAGAGACCCGCAAACTGATGCCTGCGGTGACCGAGGACATCTACGGTTCCAAGTACACACGCAGCGCCGGTCATCTTTGGCCATTTGCGCTGGTCGACGGGTTTGCCAATGCGGCTGCCCGCCTCGGTGCCGAGATTCGCACACATACCCCGGTTGCGAAGATTCTGGAGCATTCAGGACGCGCTGCCGGCGTCGAGTTGCTGGACGGCTCACGTGTGCATGCCGAAGAAGTCGTGCTGGCGACCAACTCGTACACGCCGCTGCTCTTGCGCCAATTGCCAGCGGGCGCCATCGTTCCGGCACGCGGCCAGATTCTCGCTACCGAGCCGGTCGCGCCCATCTTGCCGCTCGCCTGGGGCAATAACTTCGACAAGGAATACGGCCGTCAGGTGCCCGGTGGCCCCATCGTTTGCGGGGGATTCCGCCGCCTGGATGAGCAGGAAGGACTCGGACTCTATGAAGAGCGGGTCACGCTGCCGGTCATGAGCGGAATCGGCAAGCGGCTCGTGGGGCTGTTCCCGGTGTTGAAAGGCGTGCGCGTGGTGCGCATGTGGGCCGGAATCATGGGATTTACACCGGACGGACTGCCATTGATCGGACGCACCAGCATCATGCAGGGACTCACGATCGTGGCCGGATTCAACGGCGGCGGGTTTTCCTGGGGCGCAATCAACGGCAAGATCGTTGCCGATGAGATCACGGGCAGGAACCACGGGTTCGATCTGAGCTACTTCCTTCCCGACCGGTTCGTGGAGAAAGGAACCGCCTGGCACAACCCATATACCGCCGGCGAGAAGGGCCAGACCGCTCGCACGGCCGGCGCGGCGGTGCTCTAGACGACATCGCAGCCTATTCGTGGATGAGCATCGGGGCGCTGAGCGGGGTCCATTGGTAGAGCCACTCGGCATCAGGCACGGCCAGGGTGACGCAGCCATGGCTGACGGCACTGCCGAAGTCTTCATGCCAATAGACGCCGTGGATGTAGTACCCGCCTGAGCGAAAGACCATGATCCAGGGCACACCCGGAATGTCCCAATGCTCGCCGTTGACGGTGGCCACCGTTCGCTTGGCTGGAACCTTTTGCGAGATCGTGAAGGCTCCGAGCGGGGTGCGAAAACCGGGCTTCCCTGAACTGATGATCAGACGGGCGTCCGGTTCACGGTCGTTCCAGGCGATCAGCGTCTGATTCGAGATGTCGACCTCGATCCATTTCTCGTTTCGGCTGAAAAGCTCTGTGTATCTGGTCGCCAGCCAACCCTCGACCTCCGGCAACTGAACGTGGATCCAGTCGGACTCACTGGAGCCGTCGACAGTGTCCAGCACGGTGGCGAGCGTGTTGGTGGACAGCTCGCGCAGGACTGTGCTTCTGGCATTAGGTTGCGCACGCAGTTTCAATCGAACCCGGGGGCGCACCAGGTCGCCGGGTCGAAACGATGCGAGCGCACGATCGCCGGGCGCGTCCGGTCGTGAGACTGTGAGGGGGACGCTTGCCCGGG
>JAWKPF010000059.1 GCA_041390825.1 Thermomicrobiales bacterium | reverse complement strand
CACCAGTCCAGCGACCAGTCCGATAGCTTCCCGGTAACGCACCGACAACCCGGCTGCCGCGCGCGTCGCGGCCGCAGTCCACCAGCGCGGCACTCTCTTGTCTCGTCCCAGCCGCGCCGCACTCTGAGGAGAACACTCCGTGAATCATTCTGTCGAACGAACGATCGATCATGCCCAGAACGCGCTCGAGCTGCGCGATGTCACCAAGCGCTTCCAGAAGAAGCGGGGCGAATACACCTATGCGCTCAAGGGCGTCTCGCTGACCCTCAAGCGGGGGGAAGTCGTTGGCATCCTGGGGCCGAACGGCTCGGGCAAGAGCACGCTCGTGCGCGTCATTTCGACCTTGACCGTGCCCGATTCCGGCTCGGTCGAGATCTTCGATGTCGACGCCGTGGCGAACCCGAAGATCGTGCAGCGGTACATCAACCGGGTGAGCGTGGAAGCCAGCTTCTTCAAGAAGATGTCTTCCATGGAAAACCTGCTCTTCGGCGCCAAGCTCTATGGCATCACCGACCGGGAGAGCCGCCCGCGCATCGAGGAGATTCTGCGCAGCATCGGTTTCGATGTGAAGCGCGTGGGAGAGCCGATGGAGCATCTCTCCCGCGGCACGCAGCAGAAGATCGCGCTCGCCCGCGCGCTGCTCACGAGTCCGATGCTGATGTTGCTCGACGAGCCGACCACCGGCCTCGACCCGCGCAGCAAGCGGGACGTGCAGGAGCTGATCTGGAAGATCCGCGCCGGGCACGATTCGTCCATCCTCCTCTGTACCCACGATATGGGCGAGGCGGAGGAACTCTGCGACCGGATCGGCATCCTGGTCGACGGCAACCTGATCGCGCTCGATACCCCGCTCGGGCTCAAGCAGCGGTATCAGGTGGGCGACGAACTGCCGACATTGGAAGAAGTCTTCATGCTCGCCACCGGGCTCTCGATCGACGACGCCAGTTCCGAAACGGACGACGACAGCGACGATGCGACCAAGGTTCCGGCCGAGCTTTCGAATGAATTGATCGAGGTTTAGGCGATATGAGCACGCTGCACGCACCTTTGCAGCAATCGAACCTAAAGCGCGAGCTGGTCGCCATTTGGGGCTATGCCCAGCGCAATTACTTTCTGACGCGGCGCTACTTCCTCTGGGAAGTGGTTTGGCTGGTCTATTCGACCATGAACGCGCTCACGATCGGGTTCATCGGAGTTTCTGTCGGAAGCACCGCGGAAGAAACCGCGCGCGCCACCACCTTCTTGCTCATCGGAACGTTGATCTGGAGCTATCTCTCCATGATCTTCGATATCCTGTCGGAAACCGTGAGCTGGGAACGGTGGGAAGGAACGATCGAATACACCTTCATGAGTCCGGCCAGCCGCGCCTCGCAACTCATCGGCATGGGGATCTACGCGGTCGGATACGGCATCGTGCGCATGATCGTCATGCTCGGCGCGATCTCGTTATTCTTCGACCTCTCGTTGGGGAACGCGAACTACCTCGGCGCGCTGGCGATCCTGGTGATCTGCAGCATTTCGCTGGTGGGTTTCGGCATGATCGCGGCGGTGATGCCGCTGCTTTCGCCGGAGAAAGGCCAGCAGGTGACCTATATCTTCTCGGCAGTGCTGCTGTTGATCAGCGGCATCTATTACAGCATCGACGTGCTGCCGGGCTGGATGCAACCGCTGGCCAAGCTTTCGCCGATCTATTACACGCTGAACGGCATCCGCGCGATGCTGCTGGACGGCGCGTCCTTCACCAGCCAATGGGCCAATATCTGGCCGTTGTTGATCATGGGCGTCGTCTTCCCGCCGTTGGGGCTCTACCTCTTCAGCAAGGGCGAGCATTATGCCAAGGTGACGGGTCGGTTGAAGCGAACGGGGTAGGTTCGATCGCCATGGCGGGACCCGTGCCCGCCCCGTCGTAGCGGCGGGACCTGTGCCCGCCGTCGCAATGGCGGGACTTGTGCCCGCCGTCGTAGCGGCGGGACCTGTGCCCGCCGTCGTAGCGGCGGGACCTGTGCCCGCCGTCGTAGCGGCGGGACCTGTGCCCGCCAACGGCCGAAGGCCGCCATTGCCGTGCCCACAGTCTTGATTCCGAATCGAATCATGATCGTTGGATACGTCCGTTATCGGGCTGCGCCCGATTGGCGGCCACGGGTGCCGTCATTGCGTCCACGACACCCGGTTGACCGGGGCCAGAGGCATCATTCCGGATCCCGCAGGAGCAACCGGCATAGATCCTCGGTCAACCACGCTTCGAATTGATCGTAGGTCCAACCGCATCGCTCGACATAGCGCTCGCAGCTCAGCCAACTGATGACCGCCAGACTCGCGGCGGCGCGGTCGATCGAAAGCTCTGCTCGCAACACACCCCACGCGTCGAGTTGTTCGACGATCCAGCGAGCGCCTCCATAGTGCCGGGACCACCCCTCGTTCACGGCAGCCGCCACATCGGGTTCGTTCGCCGCGCCGGACAACAGCGCCCGCAGAACATCCCCGCAGCGTTCCTGAAACTGCCGTTGGAGTCGGACATCCAGCGCGATCAGATGCCGGGGATCGCGCGTCGCCCGCATCTCCTCCAGAATCGCCGGAATGCCCATCTCCTCGTCGAGAAGATCGACGATCGCCAGCACAACGGCGCCCTTCGAGCCAACGCTGTCATAGATCGTCTGCACCGAGGTTTCCGCTTCCGCAGCGATATCCGCCATCGAGGTCGCAGTGTAGCCTCGCTCGCCGAAGAGTTTGCGAGCCGCCTGCACGATCTCCTGGCGGGTGGCTGCCGCTTGCTTCTGTCTTCTGGTCGATTTTCTGGCCATCTCTTGCTACCTTCCAAATGATATATTAGCATTCTACTCAGTAGAATGACATTCCAGTAATTGGAAGTTGCTTCTTTTGATTGGAAGGGATCCGCGTGCGATCGTACCCAGCTTCCCCAGAGACCGCTTGGTGCCGTTGTCATCCGATCGCGCCCGGCAGAGCGCCACCGCAACACACCCATGTGCAGCCGGGATGTTCCCGATCGATCAACGACGTTTCTCCAAAGGAGTGTTCTCGATGCAAAACGGAATCTCGAATCCCCTCCACAGTCGTTCCCTTTCCCGGCGGTCGGCGCTCCAGTTCGCCGGCGCAGCGAGTATCGGCGCTTTCGGGCAGCGATACCCGGCGCTCGCCCAGAGTCCGGCAACCGGTGATGTGCCGGAGTTCCATGTCGTTGCCGTCGAGTATTCGTTCGATCTTCCAGCAGAAACACCAGCGGGTTGGACACGTGTGACCCTCGACAATCAGGGAACCATGGAGCATCACGTGGCGCTGCTCGAGCTTCGCGATCCAGCCGCGCATGCCGATCTCGAAGCAGCTCTCCAGACACCTGACCTCGGTGCGATTTTTGCGCTCGCCGACAGTCTGGGTGGGGTTGTGATCGGTCCCGGATCGACAGCAAGCGCGCTGATCGATCTGCCGCCTGGCGACTATTTCGCCGCTTGCTTCATCCCTGACGCGGACGGAACGTTTCACTACCTCAAGGGGCAGCAGGCTCCGTTCTCGGTGACGGGCGAAGCATCGGCCGGCGAAGCTCCCGCCGCGGATCTCTCGATCGACATGAGCGAAATGATGTTCACCGGTATCCCCGAGACGGTCCCCGCCGGCGCTCAGGTCTGGAAGGTTTCCAATGTCGGCCAGCAATTGCACGAGATGGCGATGGTGCAGCTCGCCGAAGGGGTGACGGCCGAGCAAGGGATGCAAATGTTGGGCTTGAGCCCGGCAACGGCAACCGCAGGCGGCGAGGCAACCCCAGCGATGGAGATGAGCGGCCCACCGCCCTTCACGGTCGTCCCCGGTATCGCCCCGATGGGCCCTGGGCAAACGAACTACCTGGAGCTCGATCTCGCTCCCGGAACGTACATCGCGTTGTGCTTCATTCCCGATATGGCGACCGGCATGCCCCATGCCATGATGGGAATGGTCGCCACCTTCACCGTCGCGTAACTGGCGACCTACCGAAACACCCGCATCACCGGGCGGCCTCATTCGCATGCACACGCGGCGGATGAGACCGCTTCCCCGCATGGCTGTGGTCGCGACAGCGTGCGTTGCTACCCGGCCAGTTTTTCCTTGATCCAGATGCGCGCCAAGGTCGAGGGCCCTATGCCCATTTTCTGGGCTTCGGCGCGCAGCCGCGCCCGGTCGGCAGCATCGAGCCGAATGCTAATGACGACGTTCTTCTTATTGTCCCGCCCCGGCACGTACCCGACCGATTCGATGGCGTCGGGAAAATCCAGGATGCTGTGCGTATCCCAGAATTCGGCCTCTTCCTCGATACTCTGGAAAGATGGGATTCCGCCATACGCTGGTGTGGGATACCCCAGATCGACGGTCGGTTGGGGCTTCGGCTCAGCCGTGTTCCTGTCGCTTTTGTTCATAGATGCTCCGTTCTTGCCTGGTGGACGGTCTGGCGCTAAACGGATACCAGAGTCCCGGGGGCGCATCGGGACCCCGCCCAACGATGATGGAAATGCAGCGTCCAGCCGCATTCGGTCCTGCAATGACGATCCGACCCTTATATCACTTCCGAATGAGCACATGATCTCCATTGCAAATGAACTCGACGTCTTCGAGCGTACATCCGTGCTTGGTAATGTGCGCCTGGTTCCAGTCGTCCCAATCGAGTTCGTCGATTTCCATTCGCACAATGCACTACAACGTGATACACACTGCCGGCATCAGAAGATTCTCTGCCATCATCTACCTTCCCCGTAACCGCGGATCGATCACCGCCTGCAACTCATCCCCCAGCAAGTTGATCGCCAGGATCAGACCGGCGAGGGTCAGGGCGGGAAAGAACATGGTCCAGGGGGCGATTTCCATGTAGGTCTTTCCGTCGCGGAGCATTGAGCCGAGCGACGGTTGCGGCGGTTGCACCCCCAGACCCAGAAAGCTCAATGCCCCTTCGGCGATCAGGGCGACCGACAGGGAAAAAGTCGTTTGCACCAGGAGCGGACCCGTCAGATTCGGCAGGATATGGCGAAAAACGATGTGCTGGGTGGTCGCGCCGCTCACCCGCGCGGCCAGGACATATTCCGCCTGCTTGAGTCCCAGGGTGGGGCCACGCGCCACGCGCACGAAGATCGGCAAGGTGACGACCAGAATCGTGACCACCAACGCCGGGATGCCCGGTTCCATCACCATCACGATCAGCAGGCCGAGCAACATGGCCGGGAAGGCGAAGAGGATATCCGCCAGGCGGCCGATGACCTCGTCGGTGAATCCGCCGGCATAGCCAGAGATCAAGCCGATGGTCGCGCCGATCGCTGCCGCGAGCCCCGCTGCCAGCAACGCAATCAGCAACGAGACGCGCATGCCGGCCGCCAACCGCGCCATGACACTCCGTCCGAGATAGTCGGCGCCCATCGGGTACGCGCGCGATGGGCTGGCAAAGACCGCCAGGGGATCGATCTTCTCCGGATCGCCGGTGCCAACCAATGGGCCGATTGCAGCAAACCCGATGGCGAACAACAAGACGACGAGGCAAAGCGCGCCGAGCGGGCTCGAGCGCACGAACGCGGAGAATCCGCGCGGCCGGGAACGTTTCAAATCGCCAGCAACCGGCGATCCGGGCATGTTCGTGACCGTGGTGGTCAGGACGGAATCGCTCATCGATAGCGAATCCGGGGATCGACCCAGGCATAGAGCAGATCGACCACGAAGCTGCTGAGCACAAACAACGCCGCGCCAAGCACGACCGTCGCCTGCGCTACCGGATAGTCCCGCTGCAGGATGCCCTGCAGCGCATACCGGCCCAAACCGGGCAGCGCGAAGATCTCCTCCACGATCACCGCGCCGCTCAGCAAGAAGCCGGCATTGATGCCGATCACGGTGATGACCGGAATCGATGCTCCCCGGATCACATGGCCGCGGGTGACGGCGCGTGGGCTCAATCCCTTGGCCCGGGCGGTGACGACATAGGGTTCGTTCAGCACTTCCGCCACACTGGAACGGGTGACGCGCATCACGACGGCGGTGGTGATGAGTCCCAGCGAAAGCACCGGCAGCACCATCGATTTCAGGTTGCCGGAGACACTCTCACTCGGCGAGACGTAGCCGGAGACCGGCAACGGAATCCCGCGGGTCGAGACGAAATAGATCAGCAACGTGCCCAGAACGAAATCGGGAATGGAAAGGAAGAGGAGCGACAATCCGCGCACCCCGATATCGGTGGGAGTGCCGCGCTTGACTGCCGCGATGATGCCCAGCGGCACGCCCAAGCCGATCGAAATGAGGGTCGAGAGCAGCGCCAGCTCGATCGTCACTCCGGCGCGCCGCGCCAGCTCGTGCGAAATATCCGCGTGCGTGCCGAGCGATTGGCCGAAGTCGCCGCGCAGCGCGTTCTTCAGCCAGACGCCGTATTGCACGATCAGCGGGTCGTTCAGCCCATAGCGTTCGTTGAGCTGCTCGACCAGTTCCGGTTGCTGCGCCCCCTGCGGGCCGAGCATGGCGGTCGCGAATCCACCCGGCACCATACGCATCGCCACAAAGACGATGAGCGAGGTACCCAGCAGCACCACCGCCGCCATCACCAGCCGGGTAAGGATGAATCGAAGCATCGCGGTCCGCGTCCGATCGAATCGAGCCAAGCGCCCAGCCGCTGAACAATTCCCCGCGGCCGAGATGGTTACGACAACCCTACGCTCCTGCGGCCGAAACGTTCTCGATCACATGCCAGTACGGCAGCCCGAAACCGTCGGCAGCCGCCAGCTCGACCCCTTCGATCAGATCGCTGCGCCAGGCAACGAAGTTGTTACGGGTGGCGAGGAACTGGAAGTAGCCCTCGGTGGCGATCTGGGTTTCGATTTGCGCGAGGATGGCTTTGCGCTCGTCCGGATCGATGGCGGTCGAGAGCTCGCGCAGCAACGGATCGATGCCCACGCCCTCGGCGCCGACGATCGGGTTGAACGATGCGCTCAGGAAATTCAGCAGGAAGAGATAGGGCTCGCTGAATCCGGCGAACCAGAGCAGGGTCAGATGGGCGGAATAATCGACCGCCCATGCCTGCACGAAGGAGGCGAGGTCTTTCTGCACGATCTCGACCGCGATACCGACCTCCGCCAGTTGCGCGCGCATGAGCTCGGCCATCGGAACCGTGACGGTGAGCACGGGCAGCACCATCAGGGTTGTGGCGAGCCCGTCCGGGTACCCCGCTTCCGCCAGCAGCGCTTTCGCTCGTTCGACATCGCGGGTATAGAACGGAAGCTCCCCCACCGGTGTGGCGTAGGTGGCGAATCCGGCGGGCACCGGACCGGAAACGCTCGCTCGCCCCGAGATGCCCACGTCCACGAGCTGCTGCCGGTCGATGGCCAGCGAAATCGCTTGCCGCACGCGCTCGTCGGCCAATTCGGGATGCGCGGCATTGACCAGCATCAGATAGGAATTGGTCGTCAGCTGCTCGTGCGCCGACACGTTCGGGGTGCTCTGCGCGAGATTCAGGTTGAGCGGATTGTCGAAGGTTGTGATCTGAATATCGCCCGCGCGCAACGCCGCCAACCGGGCCGATTCGTCCGGCATGATCTGCCAGACCAGTTCGTCCGCCAGTGGGGCGCCGTCCTGCCAATAGCCGTCGTGCCGAGCCATGATCCAATGCTGGTCCTCGGCGTGATCGGTCACTTTGAACGGGCCGGTGCCGACCATCTGCGTGTTCAAATCGATCTCGCCGGAGGCCACTTCGTCCCCCGGAACGATGGCGGTCACGGTCGCGGCCAGCGCTTGCAGGAAGGCGCCGTAGGGTTCGGTCAGGGTCGCGGTGACTTCCAGTGGGCCGCTGACTTCGAAGGTGACTCCCACACCGGCGGGCGCGCCGGCGGTTGGAGTGGCAGGTTCGACCATTGGCCCCAGCCGGGTGCGCCACCAGGAACCGATCTCCGGATCGAGCGCCCGGTCGAGCGAGAAGACGACGTCTTCGGCGGACAGTTCCCGACCGTTGTGGAAGGTCACTCCCTTGCGGATCGAGAAGACATAGGTCGTGTCGTCGACCGGAGTGATGGTTTCGGCGAGTCCAGGCGCCGCTTCGAACACACCGTCTCGATAGTCGAGAAAGGTCAGGCTTTCGTAGACCACCGAGTGGAGCTCCCAGGCTGTCTGATCGGTGGACGAGTGCGGATCGATGGTCCGTAGCTCATACGGTTTGCCGATCGTGATGCGCTTCGGTGTCTCCTGCGCTCCGGCAGCGCCCTTCACCCCAATCGCGGCCAATCCCGCCAAACCCGCAGCACCCAGGACCCCGCGTCGTGTTGCTTTCATCGTTTCCTCTAAAGAGCGCAAACGTCGTCGCGCTTATCGTAGTTCACGCGGGGGCTCGTTGTTCCGACTACCCCCTATCGTCATCCCGACCACTCCATTCGCCATCCCGACCACCCCCTATCGTCATTCCGACCACCCCCTTTCGTCATTCCGACCGAAGTGGAGGAATCTCTCGTTCTCCCGCGAGGACGTTCCCTGCCAGAGGCCGGGTCTCGGACAACAAGAGATCCTCGGCAAGCTCGGGATGACGGAGGGGTGTTCGTCATCCCGGCCACTCCATTCGTCATTCCGACCGAAGTGGAGGATCTCTCGTTCTCCCGCGAGATTCCTGCCAGAGGCCGGGTTGCGGCAACAAGAATCCTCGGCAAGCTCGGGAGACGGTGTCGTCATCCCGACCACCCTATCGTCATTCCGACCACCCTTTCGTCATTCCGACCGAAGTGGAGGAATCTCTCGCAGATTCCTGAGCCGGGTTCGGAACAAGATCCGGCAAGCTCGATGAGGTTGTCCATTCGACAATACCGCCCTACCACCGAATGGGAATCTCTCGTTCTCCCGCGACGATGTCCCTGCCAGAGGCCGGGTTGCGGGCAACAAGAGATCCCTCGGCAAGCTCGGGATGACGGAGGTGGTGGGATGACGGGGGTGGGATGGCGGGGGTGGTCGGGATGACGGAGGTGGTTGGGACGACGGGGGGCGGGTGCTACGCGATGTAGCCATGCGCGGTGAGGTCCGCGCGGAAACGCGCGTATCCATCGCGGTAGGCATCGACGAGGATGTCCGGGTCGAACGTGGTTTCGGGCGTCACCATCGCATCGACCGCCGCGATCAACCCGTCGAACCACACACCCGATGCCGCGATCATGGCCGCGCCAGTCGCGGCGTTCGCATTGCGCACCTTGCGGATCGGCCGGTCGAGCACGTTCGCGCGGATGCGCAACCAGGTCTCGCCCGCGCTGCCGCCACCCGCGGTGCTGACGGCCACGACCCGTTCGCCGGAGAGCTCCTCCACCAGGTCGAACGCCATGCGCTCCAGATAGGCGACCCCTTCCAGCGCCGAAGCGTAGCGAATGAGGTCGTCCGGACCGTCATAGCCGAATCCGGTCGCGCTGGGGGAGATGAATGGAAAGCGCTCGCCGGCGCCGAGTAGCGGATAGGTCGACCTGCCGGTGGGAATGACGTCTGCCGCGAGCCGGTCGAGCTCGCCCAAGTCGCGATCCGGGAACCATGCCGAAACCCACGCCGCGCCAGTATTGCTCGCCGCGCCCGGCATCCAATACCCCTGCGGATGCCGGTGGTTGTAGATGCGTCCAAGCGGGTCGCGCACCGGGTCGAGCGTGGTTCCCTTGATGACGAGCGTGGTGCCGATGGTCGAGTTCCACTCGCCGAGCCGCACCGCTCCGGCGCTCACCTGCGAAGCGCAACCGTCGGTCATGCCGAGCATCACGGGGGTTCCGGCTGGCAATCCCGTCGCCGCGGTCGCGGATGGCTGCACGCGCCCGGCAACCTGGCCCGACACTCCCACCCCAGGCAACATATCGGGATCGATATCGAGCGCCTGCAAGACGTCGAGCGGCCATGCATTGCGGGTCAGATCGAATCCGGACTTCAGCGCTGTCGTCTGGTCGGTTAGCGCCCATTCGCCGGTCAGCTTCCCGATCAGGAAATCGGCTGGATGCCGCCAGGCATGCATGCGTCCGGCCAGCTCGGGATGCTCCCGCGCGAACCAGACGATTTTCGGCAAGCCCCAGGAAACATTGGCGCCCAATCCCGGGAACCGGCAGTCGATTTCAGCGGCAACTTCGGCGGCACGCCGATCGCTGTACATCAGGGCGGGAGCAAGCGGTTGCCAGGCGGCATCGAGGGGAACGACCGTCCCCGACGTCGATGTCACCGAAACGCCGGCAATCTCCCGATCTCCCAGCGAACCCGTCAGGCGCCGCGAACAGTGGGCAACTGCGGACCACCATTCCTCCGGTTGCTGCTCCGGGCCGGACCAGTCGCCAACGAATCGTTCGGCTTCCGAAGCAACGAGTGTTCCACCCGGATCGTGCGCCACGACTCGCGCGCCCTGGGTGCCGACATCGATACCGATGACGACCGCCTCGGCCTTCATGCCGGGTTCGACTGGGCAAACTGGATGCGATACCTCTCGTACGCGGCTTGCCACCGGTCGGTATCCGCCGGATCGAACCGCTGGATCGCGCGGTTCTCCGCAACCAATGCCGCTCCCTCCTCCAGCGTCCCGATCTCTCCGGCGGCGAGCATCTGGAGCAACACGTTGCCGATAGCGGTCGCCTCGGACGGTCCAGCCCACACCGGGCGGCCGAGCGCGTTCGCCATCGCCTGGCAGAGCGGGGCGTTTTTCGACCCACCGCCGAGCACATGCAATCCGGGAAAGCGCGTTCCGGCCGCGTGCTCGATCGTCTCCAGCACAACGCGGCTTTTCATCGCCAAGCTGTCGGTGATGCACCGCAGGATGGCGCCGGTGTCGTTCGGGTCGAGACCAGCCACAGCGCCGATGGCTGCTGGCAGATCGGGCGGGTCGACCAGGCGGGTGTCGTCGGGATCGATGAAGCCGCGCAGGGGAGCCGCCTCTTCGATGAGGCGAACCATCTCGGCGTGATCGAACCGAACACCCCGATTCCCCCAATGCGTGCGGCATTGTTCCAGCAACCAGAGTCCCATGATGTTGCGCAGAAACCGCCAGGTGCCGCCGACCCCGCCTTCGTTGGCGATGTTGGCGCGAAACGCCGCTTCTGAGACGATCGGGCGGTCCACGATCGTGCCGAGCAGTCCCCAGGTGCCCAGGCTCAGGAAGGCGGTGCCTGGTTTGCCCCCGGTGGCGATCATGGCCGAGGCGGTGTCGTGCTCGGCAATCGCCACCGCGGCAATTCGCGGCGCGCCCAGTTCCTGCGCGATGCTCTCTCGCAATCTCCCACCAGCCGACCCCGGCGAGATCACGGGCGCGAAGATGTCGCGCGGCAACCCGACCTGGGCGAGCAGGTTGGCATCCCAATCGTTCGTCTCGATCGAGAGGCATTGCGATGTGGACGCGATGGTGTACTCGTTCTGCTTCTCCCCGGTCAGGAAAAAGCGCAGCAAGTCGGGCGTCATGAGCAACGTGCGCGCGTTCTCCACCTGCCAGGGACGTTCGTCCTGCAAGCGGATGAGCTGATCGAGCGTGTTGAACGACAGGCTTTGGATCCCGGTGCGGCGATAGAGGTCCGCTGGTGAGATGCGGCGAAAAAGCTCGGCTTGCATGGAACGGCTGCCCATATCGCGATAGTGGTAGGGATTGGCAAGGAGCTGATCCGTGGCGTCGAGCAATCCATAGTCGAGCCCCCAGGTATCGATCCCGAAGCTCGTCAGGGGATCGGTTGCTTCGCGCGCGGCCTTGCCGATGGCAAATTTGATCTCGCCCAGCAACCGCAAGATGTCCCAGTGAATCCGGCCGCCCACCCGCGCCGGAGGATTCGGGAAACGGTGCACCTCGTGAAACTCGAGTTGACCGTTGCGCAGCGCGCCGAGCATAGCCCGTCCGCTGGTGGCGCCCAGATCGATGGCGAGATGGCTCACTGGATTCGTCCTTCGGCTTCGCTGTCGCGCCCGATTCGATGCACGGAATAATGCCGAATTCGGGCTCGAGCTGTCAGCCTGTGCCTCGCTGGCTACGCTGGCTCACTCGACGATGCGTGTTGGCAAAACATCCCGTTTGGGGCGCTTCGGGTCCCGATCGCCCCCAGAGCGCGGAGCGAAGCCGACGGGAAACGGAGAACGGGAGCGCTTCAGGAATGGTCCAGGCTCAATCCGTGCCCGGATCGACTGCCACGGAGATGAGCATCAGGGTCACCGGGGTGCTGGAGGTATTCCGCAGTGTGACGTCGCACCCGCCTTCGATCCACACGCCATGATCCGCATCGAGCGCCACGACCCCTTCAGCGATGAGCGGCCAACCATTCTCGCCCCGCACCGCTACCGGCGATCCCGAGCTTGCCACCTCGACCCCGTCCATGCTCGCGCCGGCCAGCAGCTCGACACCCGCGGGCAGCGTCAGCAGGACGGTGTCGTTGGCCGGCAGAACGATCCGCGTGGGCCGGTACACGAGGTTCGATTCCGTCCAATAGGCAATGCCGCTCCAAAGTTCCGTTTTTCTCCCGCCACTGGAATTGGTTCCCGATCTGGATGGCGCATGGCTCTGATCCGACTCACCCACGTGGGAAACGAGGTAGCGCAGTACCGAAACGTGAGTTCCATCTGCAGACCGCACGCGCACCTGCATGCCGCTCGGGATCGCTGCAGATCCGCCTTTTTCCAGCACCACGGGCGCGGCAATGGTTTGCCCATCGGACATCAGCAGTTTGGCCGATCCGGTCTCGACCAAGACGATTCCGGCCCCGGCCACACGCCACGCTTGCTCGTTTGATTCATCCAGCTCGAGGCGTGTCAGCGATGTGACCACACCAAGCGAGCTGGAAATGTCCAGCGTCACCTGCTCAGGCCCGGTCACGTCCAGCCACCGCATTCCCGGCGCCCAGCGATCGACCACCAGGCCGCGTTCCACCCGGAGGACTTCGGCATGCGGCGCCGCTTCGGCATGCTCGGCGGCAAGTCCTGCGATCTCGAGTGTGCCCGACTCCACCCGCTGAACCTGCGCAATCAAGGTATTCCCAGACGCGTCGACGGAAAGCACCTCGAAGCGTGCGTGACTGGACGCGCCGCTCATCGCCTGAATCTCGGCCAGAAAGGCATCGGCCGGCCGCACCACGCCCGAATCCGTATCGTGATCCTGAAACAGTGGAGACAGCAAACCGGCCAGCAGGGCGGCCTGCTTGCCTGCAAGCGCGTCGTTCAAAGCAGCATAGAAGGTCTCACCCGTTTCCACGCTTGCCAGGGCAAGTGGCGCCCCGCCGGGATTCACCGAGCGAAACAGCGTGCTTTGGACGGTGAAACCAGCGAGCAGCACGAGTGCAAGGATGAGGGCAATTATCGTGCGTAGCATGGCCTGGACTCCCTTCCGCGCATTCGCAGCGCAATCGGCTCCAAAGGCGCGTCATCCCATTCTTGCCGGGGTGGATGGCGAACTCCCATGCGCAACGCTCACCGTTTACTCACAGGTTGCTTCATTTCCAGATGGCCGGAAGCTCGCCAGAAAGAGTGGTTCGGCGTGCGTGAAGCGCGGCAAATCGGGGCCGGTGATACTATTCCGTCAACTCCCAAAGCCCGATACGTACGCTCCGTCCGGACCACGCTATCTCTGGATCGATATTGACACCGCTCGGCGAGTTCCTCCTTTCCTAT
>JAWKPF010000058.1 GCA_041390825.1 Thermomicrobiales bacterium | reverse complement strand
CTCTTGTCCCCAAACCCCGTAGCCGCAGCCCTCCGTGGCTGCTCTTGTCCCCAATCCCCGTAGCCGCAGCCCTCCGTGGCTGCTCTTGACGCCAGACAGCAGGCACGGAGGGCTGCGACGACGTGAGGAAATGGGCGTGACCGGCGAATACGAACAATCTGGGCTGCCCAGCGTTTCAACGGTCCATCGTGTCGTCTTCTGGCCGATTCCGTGGCAGGCTCCACTTCTGAACGTTTCGGTCGTCAACGCACCAAAATCTGACCCGCACGCCGCCCAAAAAGGACCCTTGACAAGAGGAGAACATATGTTCTAATCTATCATCAAGCGGTACCTATGCGGGAGCGGGCGGGCCTGGGCAGCGCAGCAACGCCCCGTCCGGCTGGTTACCGGTCATCCACACCCGGTGCTGGATCCCGGCTCTGCAGAGCGCCAAGGTCGATCCCACCGCCGTTTCAGTTGTCAGTCGCCAGTTGTCAGTCGCCAGTTGCCGGTCGCAAGTCGTCAGTCGCTAGTTGCTAGTTGCTAGTTGCTAGTTACCAGTTACCCATTGCCCATTGCCCGTTGCCCGTTGCCCTTTGCCAGTTGCCACCCCCATCACAGCACCCCGTACTTGTCATAGACCTCGCGCAACAAATGCCCTTGAGCAGCATGTCGCGAGTGGCGTTTTCGGATTCGACCTTCTCGGCGGCTTCCTGCACCACCTCGGCCAGGATTTCGATGGGAATGACCACGATTCCATCGAAATCGCCGAAGACCACATCGCCCGGGCGCACGGTGACCCCGCCGCATTCGATGGTGCAGCCAAAATCGACCACGGTCGACCGACTGGAGGAATCGACCGGTTTGAATCCGGTGGAGAAGACGGGATAGCCCATCTCGATGATCTTTTTGGAGTCGCGCGTGTAGCCGTCGATGATGGTGCCGGTGCCGCCCCGCGCCCGGGAGGCGGTGGAAAGCAGCTCGCCCCAGTAGCAGGTGCGGGTCGATTGGTTGGTGCTGGCCACCACGCAGCTTCCCGGCGTGACCGCGTCGATCGCGGCGATTTCCATTTCATAGGGATTGTCCGGGCGCTGGTAAATATCGGCGCTCAAGACGGTATGCGCGCGGCCAACCACCCGCATCTCCGGGTCGATCGGACGGATGCGGGCATCCATGGCTTGTCCCAGATACCCATGCCGGTCGAGCACATCGGAGACGACGGCGGTATAGAGCCTGGTGCGAATCGTTTCCAGCAATTCGCCGATCGCGGCGTCGTTCGTCATGGCGTTTCGTCCTCCCCGTTCTGTCAACGTCTGTTGCTCGTTGCCGGCGCATACCCGAACCGCAACGAAAGCCGCTCGGCCGAGCGCGCCACCTCGGGTCCGTGTTGCAACGCGATCTCTCTGGTGAAGCGCGGCGATGGCCCGGTCACGCTGATGGCAAAGATCGGTTGAGCGTCCGGCCCGCGCACGGCGACGCCTACGCACCGCACCCCTACCGAATCGTCCTCGTCATCCATGGTGAATCCACGCGTATGCGCATCGGCAATGCGCGCGCGGAAGCGGTCGGGATCGGCGAGTCCCAATGGCGGGTCGATCGCGCTGGCCTCGGCGATATAGCGCTCGACCGCCAGGTCATCATGCGCGGCCATCAGCGCCATCCCAAGACTGGTGCTGTGGACAGCGCCGCGGGTGCCAATGCGGGACGAAACGCCCACCCGCTCCATCGACTCGATCTTGTCGATATGCACGATCTCGAGCCGGTCCAGCACCCCAACATGCACCGTCTCACGCGTGAGCTGCGACAGCCAAACCAGCTCCGGCCGGATCTCGTCGAGAAAGCGGCGCTGATGATTGATCACATGGCCGATCGCCAGGAACTTCACCGAAAGCTGGAAGCGGCCATCCGGCGCGCGCTCGGCCCAGCCGGAGGCGCAGAGGGTGGCCACCAGGCGGTGCGCGGTGGTGCGGTTGATGCCGATCTGCTCGCTGATCTCGCGCACGCTCATGGGGCGCGCTTCGTGCACGAGCACTTCCACAACCCGCAGCGCGCGTTCTACACTTTGCAGTGAATCCGACAGTGGTTGCATCATCGAAACCTCGGCCAGTGCGTTCGCCTGGTGAACTTGGCGAACCGCATTGTCACGTATGCGAACAAGCTATCCCATCTTGACGTCTCCTGTCAATCGTTCACAATGTTGCAGTAAAACTCGTGCGGACCAACGGTGGTCCAGAACCGGCAAATCGTGTTGCAGCTCAACCGCAGGAGGTCTTTCATGTCGGATATCTCTTCATTGACCGGTCGTACAACCAATCGCCGATCGCTGCTCAAGGCGGGCGGCGCGCTGGCCGCGGCGGGCGCGCTCACCTCGTTCACCTTTGGCATCCGCCCGGCCGGCGCGCAGGACGCGGTGACGGTCACCATGTGGGGTAATCACCCCGAATGGGCCGAGCCGATGCAGGCCTTGATCGATGCCTTCCAGGAGGCGAACCCGGGGATCGAGATCGATTTTTCGGCCACACCGGGAGATCAATACGGCGCCAAGATCCAGACCGCCATCCAGGGTGGAGAGACCTCGGACATCTTCGGCGATCTCGAGGGCAATATCATCGTCCGCGTGCAAGCAGGCGGCGATCTTCCCTTCATCGATCTGACCGGTAAGGTGGATGTCAGCAATCTGACCGATTCCGCCCGCGGCCAGGTCGAGGTCGATGGCGTGGTCTACGGTTGCCCGCTGGCGGCCTACACGGTCGGTCTGGCGATCAACAACACGGTCTTCGCCGACGCGGGTCTCACGCCGCCCACCACCTGGGACGAGCTGAAGAGCACCGCCCAGGCGCTCAAGGATGCCGGGGTGGCCGCGCCGATGGTGCTCGGCGCCAAGGACTGGGTGCACCCGTACTTCATGTACATCGGGCTCACCTCGTCGGTCCTCCGGCCGGATGGGGTGCAGGGCGTGCGCGAGGGCACTCGCGTGCTGAACGATGCGGAAGCCGTCAGCGCCACGCAGCTGTTGCTCGACCTGATGCCGTACTACAACGCCGGTTTCGAGGCGACCGACTACACCACGGCCAAAGCGATCTTCGCCAACGGGCAGGGCGCCATGATGGTGGCCGGCACGGCGGACTTCACCGGCTACATGCAGGTGAATCCGGACGCCGATCTGTCGTTCGTTGCCTGGCCGGGACCGGTGGCCGATTCCACCTGCACCACCACCGGCTTCGAGCTGCTCTACACGGCCAGCGCGTTCTCCGATCCGGAGAAGCAGGAAGCCGCCGCGACGTTTGTGAACTGGCTGGCTGGCGATGCCGCCCAGCAGCTGGTGATGGACTCGATCGCGCTCTCGGTCAGCAAGAACATCACCGAGTCGACCGACCCGATCCGCACACAGACAGCCGCGGCCATTCAGGGTGGCGATGTGCCGGTCTGGTACGCGGTGCCGGAACTCAATGGCAGCGTGACGGTGACGCAGGACAATCACGGCGGTCTCTGGACCGGCCGCATCTCGGCGCAGGAGTTCTGCGATCTGCAGCAGGCGGCGGTCAAGCCGTCTGGCGCGGCCTAACGGAGTCCGGAGTCCGGAGTCCGGAGACGAAGGTCGATGGGGAGCGTCGGTTACTGACTGGCGCTCCCCTCCCCGGCCGCAGCCGAGCTCCTTCACTTCAGCCACTCTTGCCCATTGCCCATTGCCCGTTGCCCATTTCCCATTTCCTATTTCCTATTTCCTATTTCCTATTTCCCCCCCGACCTGGAGCAGCTCGCGTGTCCTCAGACAACCGAGGGAGATCCGAAAGCGGCTGGCGCTTTCCCGATGTGCCCTACTTCTGGTTCATTTTTCCTGGGCTGCTCGCCTATACGATTCTCTTTATCTGGCCGACGATCCGATCGTTTTATCTCAGTCTGTATGACTGGAGCGGGCGCGGTCCGCTTGGGCCGATCGTCTGGGAGCAGAACTTCCGCACCATCGCCCATTCGGACAAGTTCTGGCAGGCGGCCGGCAATTCGTTTCGGCTCTTCATTTTCATCTTTGTCTTTCAGAACACCGTGTCGCTGGGGCTGGCGATTCTGCTGAACCGGCGTGGCGCGGCGACCCATTTCTTCCGGGTCATCATCTTTCTGCCCCAGATCATGTCAGCGGTGGCCACCGGCATCATCTGGATCATCATGCTCGATCCCATCATCGGCGCGGTGAATCCGTTCCTGGCCGACATCGGGCTCGAATCGTTGCAACGCCAATGGCAATCCGATCCCGCCTGGGCTTTGCGCACGGTGATGATCGTGATGGCCTGGCAATGGAACGGGATGGCGGTGATCCTCTATCTGGCGGGGTTGCAGAACGTGCCGGACGATCTGAAGCACGCCGCCATGATCGACGGGGCTGGCCGATTCCGCGCTTTCCGGGACATTACGTTTCCGATGCTGGCGCCGGCCTTCACGATCGTGACGGTGCTCTCCTTTATTCTGATCTTCCGCGCGTTCGATCTGATCTATATCCTGGGCGGTCCCGCCGGGGTGCCGGACGGCCATACCCTCGTGTTGGGGGTGCTGATCTATAGCGACGCCTTCGGGCAGGGCGCGTTCAACAGCCAGGCCCGGTTCAGCTATGCCATGGCGGAAGGGGTGACGCTCTTCCTCTTCCTGGCGGCGATATCCGGACTGCTCATCTGGTTGCTGGGACGGCGAGAATCGGCGGTGAAATCATGACGAGTCGCGAGCTTGCCGGATCGGCTCCGGCGGTCTACACCACACCGCGCCAGAGCGGGCTTTGGAGTTTCTGGCGTTCGATCCGCAAACCGGTTTCCACGTTGGCCTGGTATACGGTCATGATCGCGGTCAGCCTGGTGGTGCTGATTCCCATCATTCTGGTGATCTTTGGATCGTTCAAAACGGTGAACGAGTTTTTCGCGACTCCCTATGGGCTGCCCGAGAAGTTCGATTTCTTCAACTATCGCAAGGCGTGGGATACCGCAAATCTGCAACGCGCCTCGCTGAACAGCCTGATCGCGACGTCGCTTGGGGTCTTCTTCAGCACCATTCTGGCGTGTCTGGCGTCGTATGGGCTGGCGCGGTTCGATTTTCGGGGGAAGAGCTGGATCCGGCTGGCGTTCATCGGCGGTCTGGTGGTGCCGGTGCAGCTGATCATCATCCCGATCTTCGTGATCATGCGGCAAACCGGGTTGCTGGGAAGCATCTGGTCGCTGGTGCTGGTCTATTCGGTGCTCGGCATTCCGCTGGGGGTGCTGGTGATGGTCGGTTTCTTCAACGCGCTGCCCCGGGATCTCGAGGAGGCTGCGCGAATCGATGGGGCGAGCCATTTCCAGATCTTTTCCCGCATCATGCTGCCGCTCACGCGACCGGCGCTGGCGGCGGTGATCATTCTCAACGGGGTCTGGATGTGGAACGATTTCTTCCTGGGGCTGATCCTGCTCACCCGGGAAGATGCGTATACCCTGCCGGTGGCGATCATGGCGTTCCGCGGATCGTACATGACCGAATGGGGGCTCATCTTCGCCAGCGTGATCATCTCGATCCTGCCGGTGCTGATCGCGTATGTGTTGCTCTCGCGCCAGTTCATTGCTGGACTGACGGCCGGGAGCGTGAAGGGGTAGGATGGGTCGTAGGGTCGGAAATGCCCCATCTGGCGCGCCCTGGATGGCTGCTGGAGCCTGGCCATCGACCATGCGCCGGAGTTCCAGTACGTGCCGCTGGCAGTCCATTCGGATGAACGCCGCTGTTGAGTGCGCGGGTCTGATACGGTTCCCAGTCGCGCGTTGACGCACTGGACGCTCGACCGCACAATTGGCTGACCAAACAGCCCCAGCCACGTGGAACGATGTGCTTTGGCGTGTTCGACGCCGACATTCCTTTGCGTGGCCGGCAGGTACATCGCATGACATCCCGAGTACCCACATTTCAAACACCAGCGATGGTCGTCGGCCGGACGAAGGAACGCGCGTTCCTGCACGAAACCTTCGCGCGAGCCAAAGCCGGACATGGTCAGGTGGTGCTGGTTGGCGGCGAGGCGGGGATCGGCAAGACAACGCTGGTTCGCGATTTGCTGCAGGACGCCAGCGGATCCAACCTCCGATTCCTGACGAGCCAGTGCTATGACCTCACCACCACGCCGCCGTACGGACCGTGGCTCGATCTCTTTGCCAGCGCCCCATCGGGGGCAGACGGCCCCAGAGTCCCGCTGGCGTTCGAAGGCGGATTTCTGGGAACGATCAGCGACCAGGCGAAGCTCTATGCCGAAGTGCGGGAGTATGTGGCGCAGGCGTCCGCAGCGAACACGCTGGTGATCATCCTGGAGGATCTGCACTGGGCCGATCCCGCCAGTCTCGAGCTCCTGCGCTATCTCGCCCCGCGCATTGGGTCGTTACGCGTGCTGCTGTTGCTGACCTACCGGGACGACGAGATCACCCGCAGCAATCCGTTCTATCAGCAGTTGCCCCAGATCCTGCGGGAATCCGGCGGTTTGCGGCTCGATTTGCGCCCGTTGACGGAAGCCGAGCTCACGGATCTGGTGCGAGCCAGATGGCGGTTGCCTGAGCAACAGGAAGAGACGCTTGCTCGCTATCTGGGCATCCACGCGGAAGGGAACCCGTTCTTCGCAACGGAGCTCCTGCGCAGTCTGGACGACGAGGGAATCGTGCAATCCTGGTCGAACAGCACGGAACCAGTCGAGCTCGATCGGCTGGTGATGCCGTCATTGGTCCAGCAAGTCATCGACCTTCGCGTCGACAAACTGGGCGCCACGGCGCGGGATCGTTTGGCAATTGCGTCAGTTATTGGTCACGACGTGCCGATCGAGCTGTGGGCGCGTGTTGCGAAGCTGACCGATAGCGAGCTGCTCGAAACGATCGAGGATGCCGTCGACGCGCATGTGCTCGAGGCCGGTCCGTCTGGGACGCGTGTGATGTTCGTGCACGCCCTGACGCGATCCGCGCTCTATGAAGGCATTTTTCCGCCCAAGCGCCGGATCCTCCATCAGCAGATCGCCGATGCGTTGATCGAATCGAGGATGCAGAATCCCGACGCGATCGCGTATCACCTGGTGCAGGCAGGGGATGTCCGCGCGCCGGAATGGCTGATCGCGGCCGGGGATGCCGCGCAACGGTCGTATGCCTGGTTGTCGGCGGTCGACCGGTTCGAGCAGGCCGCCGCGCTCCTGGCAGAAAGCGGCGGGTCTGAGCAAACCCGGGGTTGGCTCCTGTATCGGCTGGCGCGGTTGCAGCGCTATCGGAGCGGTCACCGAGCCGTCGAAGCCATTGCGGAAGCCGAGCGAATCGGCCAGCGAACTGGCGATGCGATGCTGGAAACCGATGCCCGGTATTCGCTCGGCATCATCCAGCTCTTCGGCGGGGAGTTCGGTCCCGGCATCACGAACATGGTGGACGGAATCGAGCGTATGGAAACGCAGCTCGATGCCACCATGGTCACGTCCGATGACCGCGTTCCCTGGATGGCCGACTCGCTTCCGTCCGTCGATAGCCAAGCGCTGCGTGAGAGCGATGGCGGCATCGAGGTTCTGCGCGCGCGCGGCATGCACCACCGGCGCGGCGGGATGCCCATGTTTCTTGCGATGGCCGGGCGGTTTCAAGAGGCGGAAGCTGTTGCCCAGCCGTTTCTCGATGCGACCGCCGACACATCGACCCTCGGCAATTGGGTGGCATCTGCGAGAGGGCATTGCCACCTGGGAGCCGCGATTGCCCGGGTGCATATGAGCGACCCGTCCGGAGCGCGGACGCATTTCGAAGCCGGACGCGCTCTGTACGCATCGCTCGATCATCATGCGGTCATGGCGTTTTCCATGCTCTGCGAGCTGCGCGAGTCGGTTATTCCCTTCGCGACGCGCGATGTCGAGTTTCGGCGCAGGCTGGGACGGGAGGCAAGCGAAGCGCTCAGCCGGGCGGCCGGATCGTTCCCGGCGGAGCTTTCACCGGAACGCGCCATGCTGGTGGTGCATTTCCTCGATGGGTCCTGGGATGAGGCGTTACGCATCGCCAGCGATAGCCCAAGCCATGGGGCGGCGTTACTCCGCCGGGAGGTTGTGGTGACCGTTGCCGCCATCGCTCGAGCGCAAGGCCGCGTTGCCGATGCGCGCGCCGCCCTCGCGCAGGCGCTTCCGCTCGGGCAGGCAACGGTTCCAGGAACCACGCTTTTCTCCGAATCGACGGATGTGATGATCATTGCCGCCGATCTGGCAATCGATCAACGATCGCTGGCGGAAGCCCGCGGGTGGCTGGAGACACTCGACCGGTGGTTCGCCTGGAGTGGCGCCACCCGGGGTCTGGCCGAAGGCACGCTTCGCTGGGCGCGTTGGCATCGGGCGGCGGGTGACGATGCGCGGGCCATCGAGCTGGCCCGTTCCGCCATCGAACTGGCGCGAGACCCGGATCAACCCCTCGTGCATATTGGGGCCAACCGGCTGCTGGGCGAGATCGCGGCCGCGGCGGGGAACACCGCCGATGCGCAAGCCTTGCTGGAGGCATCGCTCGATCTTGCCACCGCGTGCCAGATCTCCCACCTGGAAGCGATGGCGCATGCGTCCCTCTCGTTGTTGATGGCCCAAATCGACGAGCACCAGGTCGCGCGGATGCACGCTGCGCACGCCCGGCCGATTGTGGAGCGGTTGGGTCTGGCGATGGCGCGGCAGCAATTGGCCGCTGTCGATGCGCGCTTGAGTGCGTCCCAGGGCGCCTCCCCGAATGGTCTGACTCCAAGGGAGATGGAGGTCCTCAAGCTCGCCGCGCTCGGAATGACCGATGCCGCCATTGGTGAAGCGTTGTTCATCAGTCCGCGGACGGCGAGCCAGCATTTGCGCTCCATCTATGGAAAGCTCGGGGTTTCGACCCGCTCGGCAGCCACGCGGTACGCGCTCGAGCACGGTCTGGCATAGCGCGCCGGCACAGAATCTGGCGGCAGCGCGAATCCCACACACCAGCTTCCAGAGCGGCGTGCCGCCTGCGTAGTTCTACGCAGTTCTCCGGCTCTTTCCAAAGTTGCGCAGTTCTGCTGTTGGACCGTCTTGCCCGGCTGCATAGGATGAATCAGCCGCAACGCGCGGCGCAGAGTTTTTATCTCTATGCAGAAGGAGCAATAGGTTGACTGTCACACTACATCGCGCCGAAACATTGGAAAGCCGTCTACAGGGAACCCTTCTCGACCCGTCGAGCGCCGGGTACGACGAGGCGCGCCAGCTCTACAACGCCATGCACGATTGCCGCCCTGCCCTCATCGTGCAGGCAGCGAACGCTTCCGATGTCATCGCGGCAGTGAACTATGCGCGCGAAAACGATCTGGAGCTGGCGATCCGGGCGGCTGGTCACAATGTGGCTGGTCTGGGGAGTGTCGATGGCGGTCTTGTGATCGACATGCGGCGTATCGACAGCGTCGAGGTCGACGCCACCGCGCAAACCGTGCGGGTTGGCGGAGGCGCCCACTGGGGCCAGGTCGATGCGGCAACGCATGCGATCGGCATGGCGACCCCGAGCGGGGTCATCTCCACCACCGGTGTGGCCGGGCTCACCCTGGGCGGCGGGTTTGGCTATCTCTCCCGCAAGCATGGGCTGACGATCGACAACCTGCTCTCTGCCGACATCGTCACCGCCAGTGGCGAGTTGGTCACCGCGAGCGAGCGAGAAAACCCCGATCTCTTCTGGGCAATCCGGGGCGGTGGCGGCAACTTCGGGGTCGTGACATCGTTCGAATTCCGGCTCCATCCCGTCGACACTGTCTATGGCGGGCCGATCTTCTATCCGGCCTCGGTGAGTGCCGACATTCTGGCGTTCTATCGTGATTTCGTGAAAACCGCCCCGCGGGAGCTCGGGCTCTTCTTCGGCTACCACGAAGCGCCGCCGGCGCCGTTCGTGCCGGAAGCGCTGCATGGCGCGAAGGCGTGCATGATCCAGGTCTGCTGGACCGGAGACCTCGCCGATGCAGAAGCCGTTCTCAAGCCAATCCGGAAGGCTGGCCCGGTGGCGCTCGATCTGGCGGGGCCGATGCCCTATCCCGCGATCAACAGCATGTTCGATGCGCTGCTGCCCTATGGGTTGCAGCACTACTGGAAAGCCGACTACGTCTCCGAATTGAGCGGTTCGGCAATCGGCGTGCATGCCATCTACGGGCCGTACATCCCGAACTACTTCTCGCTCATGCATCTCTATCCATTGAATGGCGCCATCCAGGACGTGCCGTCGTCGGCCATGGCGTATGCCCAACGAGACGCGCAGTTCGTCCACATCATCGCCGGGATCGATAACGTTCCCGCCAACATGCCCGCGAACATCGAATGGGTTCGCAACTACTGGTCCGACCTGCATCCCTATTCGACCGGCGCGGCCTACGTCAACTTCCTGATGGATGAAGGACAGGACCGGGTCCGGGCGACCTATCGGGACAACTATCCGCGGCTGGTGGAAGAAAAGCGGATCTGGGATCCGCAGAACCTCTTCCACGTCAACCAGAACATCCGCCCGTGAGCCAGCGCCCTTCTGCCGGCCGGCCGCGCGCCGGCTGATCCAGGGGTGACGGGATTCACGCCCAGGTGAATTCCAGCCCTGGAACGCCGGCCGCGGAACCCTGAGTCGTGGCATCGAGCGGGTATGAGTGCCGAACAGCGCTCATACCCGCTCATCGTGCCTGGGGTCCTGGGACACGCTCGCACCGATCCGCGGGTATAGTGCCGGCACGAACCGCCCGCGTGCTGGAGATGCTCCTCACATGCCTACGCTTCGAATTGGACTCGCGACTGTGCCGAACGCTCCGACAGTAGCGGAACGTTTGGACACGCTCGACCGGATGCTGGCCGAGGCGGCGGACCAGCAGGTGGCGATCGTCTGTTTTCCAGAGGCGTATATCCCCGGATTGCGCGGGTTCGATTTCTTCGTGCCGCCCAAGGACCAGGCGCGGCAGGAGGCGGCGTTGGAGCGGATCCGGCAGTCGTGCGCGGCGCATGAGGTAGCGGCGATCGTGGGGATCGAGTGGGAAACCGAGCTGGGAGCGCACAATGCCGCCGTGGTGGTGAACCGCGACGGATCGGTGCAGGGATTCCAGAGCAAGAACCAGCTTCCATTGGAGGAAGCGCCGTATTACGTGGCCGATGGGAAGCGACGCCTCTTCGAGGTCGATGGCGTTCCGTTTGGGATCACGATCTGCCATGAGGGATGGCGTTATCCGGAAGCGACCCGTTGGGCGGCGACGCGGGGCGCGAAGATCGTCTTCCATCCCCAGTTGACCGGGAGCGATTCGAGCGGCCCCACCCTGACCCGTTGGGGCGATCCGGAGAACCCCTACTACGAGAAGGCGATGCTGATGCGCAGCATCGAGAACACGATCTATTTCGCCAGTGTGAACTACGCCTTCGCGTATCCGGAATCGGCCAGCAGCGTGATCGGGCCCGAGGGGGAGCTGCTTACGTATTTCCCGTATGGTGAGGCCGGGCTGCTGGTGTATGACGTGGATCTGGATGCCGCGACCGGAGCGATCGCCCGCCGATACGACGCGGGGTTGTATCCGGAGTAGCGGTCACGCGGCAGACCGGCCCATTCGCATCCGGGCCGGCTTACTTCGCGTTCGCCAGCATATAGCTGCGCAAGACCGCGTTCATCCGGGTCTGGTAGCCGGGACCGCCTGCCTTGAAGAACTCGATGATGTCGGGATCCAGGCGAAGCGTGATCTGTTTCTTGCACGCTGGGTCGTAGATCATGCGCGCTGTTTCCCACATGGGATGGCCCTCTGCCTCATAGTCGATCGAAGCCTCGATCTCTTCTTCAGTCAGGGCATCGACACGCGTCCAATCGGTGCGCGTACCCTCGCGACGGCGCTTTTCCCGCAGCTCTTCATCCGTATAGCTCACGATATTTTCGCTTTTCAGCATCTCTCGCACTCCTGACCGAGATGATCCGAATGGCATCTTCTCGCGGTGTCCAAACAGCAGTGACCATTCGCTCTTCGATGAAGCCGGTGCGCTGCTTGCGTGTTTCGAACTCGTAGGCGCTGTCGATTTCAACGACTTCGCGCCCATCGAAGAGATCTTGCGCGTCTACGAAATCGATCTGGTGTTTCTCCAGATTGATCAGACGTTTTTCTTCGTCCCATTCGAAGCGCATCCAGTCTCCTCTAAGTGTAGCTACAGTTTGTAGTTACAGCCATCAGTCGGCGGAGGCGGACGGCGCTGGAGCGGCGGCGCGGCGGAGGACGGCGACCGCGAGAGGAATGACGAGGAGCGCGGCGAGCAGGTTGAGCAGACCGTAGGAACCGAAGGCGACGATGAGCCCGGCGAGGAGCGCGCCAGTGGCGCCGGACATGCCCATGGTGAGGTCGGCGGCGCCCTGGGTGGTGGGACGGGCGTCGAGCGGGATCGATTCGGTGAGCAGGGTGGATCCGGCGATGAGGGTGCAGGACCAGCCGAGCCCAAGGAGGAACAAGCCGACGCCGAGTTGCCAGCGGTCGTGCTCCCCAGCGGTGCCGGCGATGATGAAGGATGCCAGCAGGATGGCGCAGCCGATCAGGATGACCGGACGGCGGCCGAAGCGGTCCGACGCCATGCCGACGAGGGGCGAGGCGACGTACATGCCGGCGATGTGCCCGCTGATGACGAAGCCGATGATGCGCAGGTCGGCATCGCCATGCTTCAGGTGCACCGGGGTCATGGACATGATGGAGGACATGACGGCCTGGCCGATGCACATTGCAGCCAGGCCGAGCCAGGCCGCAGGAATGGAGCGGATGAACTGCAGGTTCTCCGTAATGGAGCGTTGCAGGATCGAGACTGCGCCGACCTGACCGCTGGAGTGACGCAGGTGGCGGGCTTCCAGGAGCGGATCGGGCCGCAGGAAACGCCAGACGACCAGAAAGGCGCAGGCGAGGGCGACCATGGTGAGCAGATAGGGGCCGGTGAGCTTGGGAATGCCGATGGCTTCCGCGACTTTGCCCATGGGCGACGAGAGATTGGGACCGAGCACCGAGCCGACCGTGGTGGCCCAGACGACGATGGAGAGGGACCGCGCGCGATGCTGCGGGGTGGCGAGATCGGTGGCGGCATAGCGCGATTGGAGACCGGCGGCGGTGGCGCTGCCGATGCCGACCAGTCCAAGCAAGGCCAGCGGGAAGAGTCCCAGGCTGGCGCCGATGATGACGGTGAGCGCGCCGAGGACGCCGATGCTGTAGCCGACCATGAGACCGGCGCGGCGGCCGCGCACGTTCATGACGCGCGAGATCGGTATGGCGGCCAGGGCGGCGCCGACGACGCTGGCGGTGGCGGAGAGGCCGCTATACGACTCGCTGGACAGATCGGCGGCAAGGAGCGCGCCGACGGTTGCGCCGGTGGCGACGCCGACTCCGCCAAGCATCTGGGCGCCCGCGAGCACTTTGACCAGACGGCGCTGGGTGGATTTGACGGCGTCGGATTCGATCGGGTTGCCAACCGGGTTGGCGGTGGCGGAGGCCGTTTGGGAAAGGTCGGATGCGGTCACGCGGCGTCGCCTCGGCCCGGGCGGCTATGCCCGGAGGTCTGATTCAGCTCGAAGTGGTTCGATGTCCGGTCCGCCGCCGAGTGCGCGACGGGATGGTTGCCCTCTGGGGGTGGATTGTCGCATGGGGGGTTGGGCAAAGGGCAATGGGCAATAGGCAAAGGTGGATGAATCGCCAGAGACCTGCCCCCAGGAGAATCCGATACACTACCCGCCGAAATGTGACATTCAGCCTACGCGACCGGTCCGCCAGACCCTGTCCATCCCTTCGAGAACCTTGGTCCAATGCCGGATCGCCGTACCCCATCGAAAGTCAGGAACGTGGCAGAACAACCTCGACGTGAACAAACCGCCAATCTCAGCGGTTTCGTCTGGTCGATTGCGGAGATCCTCCGCGGCGACTTCAAACAATCCGAATACGGCAAGGTCATCCTCCCCTTCACCGTCCTCCGCCGCCTCGATTGCATCTTGCAACCCACCAAAACCGCCGTTCTCGAAACCGCGCAAACCCTTCCTGCCGATCTGGACGACCAAACCCGCGACCTCATCCTCTTCGGCGCGGCCGGCGACCACATCAAGGTCTACAACACCAGCAAATTCACCTTCGAATCCCTCAAAGGGCAGGACGCCTCGCAACTCCACGACAACCTGCTGCAATACATCACCGCTTTTTCGCCCAACGTCCGCGACATCTTCCTCGACAAGTTCCGCTTCACCGAACAACTCAAACGCCTGCACGATGGCAAGATCCTCTGGCAGGTCTTCGAGCGTTTCGCTCAAATCGACCTCCACCCAGACCGCGTCTCCAACATCGAGATGGGCTACCTCTTCGAAGAGCTCATCCGCCGCTTCTCCGAAATCTCCAACGAAACCGCCGGAGAGCACTTCACCCCCCGCGAGGTCATCCGCCTCATCGTCGATCTCGTGCTTGCGAGCGACGAGGACGCAATACGCAAACCCGGTGTCATCCGCACCGTCTACGATCCCGCTGCCGGCACTGGCGGCATGCTTGCCCTCACCGAAGAACGCATGAAGGAATTCAACGAAGACATACGCGTCGAGCTCTACGGCCAGGAGCTCAATCCCGAATCCTTCGCCATCTGCACCTCCGACATGCTCATCACCGGCCACAACCCCGACCAGATCGCCTTCGGCAACTCCCTCACCGAAGACGCCCACGCCAATGAGCGCTTCCATTACATGCTCTCCAACCCGCCCTATGGCGTCGATTGGAAGAAGTACCAGGACCCCATCCGCAAGGAACACGAAACCAAAGGCTTAGATGGCCGCTTCGGACCGGGTCTTCCCCGCGTTTCCGACGGCCAGCTCCTCTTTCTCCTGCACATGATCGGCAAGATGCGCAACGACGAAACCGGCAGCCGCATCGGCATCGTCATGAACGGCTCGCCGCTCTTCACCGGCGGAGCCGGTTCCGGCGAAAGTGAAATCCGCCGCTACCTCCTCGAACGCGATCTGGTCGATGCCATCGTCGCCCTCCCCACCGACCTCTTCT
>JAWKPF010000057.1 GCA_041390825.1 Thermomicrobiales bacterium | reverse complement strand
GAGCTGGTCAGCGGCGTCGTGAACTCGCCAGACGAGCTCATTGCCCTGGCGAAGGACGCCGACTCGCTCGTTGTCTCCTCACGCGAAGCCGTGCCACGCATCGTCATCGAGAACCTCGACCGCTGCCGCGCCATCACGCGCATGTCGGTCGGAATCGACCACGTCGACCTCGATGCCGCCACCGACCATGGCATCGTGGTGAGCCACTGCCCCGACTACTGCACCGATGAGGTGGCCGATCATGCAATGGCGCTCATCCTTGCGCTCAACCGGCAGATCGTCTTCACCAACGAGGACTTGCACAAAGGCGCCTGGGTCGATCGCTCCTATCACACTCGCGAAATCCTGCGAGGCCCCATGCCGCCGCTGCGCGAGTTGACCGTTGGCATCGTCGGCTTCGGGCGAATCGGGCAAGCGGTGGGCAGGCGAGTGAAGCCGTTCGGCTCCCGCATTGTCGTCAACGATCCCTATCTCGACCCGGCGGTGGTCGCAACGGCCGGGGTCGAACTCGTATCACTGGACGAACTGGCAGCAAGGTCGGACATCATCACGTTGCATTGCCCGCTCACCGATGAGACCCGCGGAATGATCGGCACGGCGTTCTTCGCGCGCGTCAAGCCAACTGCTGTGCTGGTCAACACCGCGCGGGGCGCCATCGTGGATATAGAGGCCATCATCGCGGCGCTCAGCGAGGGTCGCCTCTTCGCTGCAGGACTCGATGTCGTCGTACCCGAGCCGTTGCCAGCCGATTCTCCGCTCTATGCGCTGCCGAATGTGATTCTGACTCCGCACGACGCCTACTACTCCGAGCGGTCCAAAGTGCAGGTGCGCATCGATACGCTCAATGCCGCGCTTTGCGCGTTGCGCGGCATGCTTCCACGCACGGTGGCCAATCCCGCCGTGCTCGAAAAGCTCGATCTGCGTCCCTGGGCGCCGAGCTAGTCACGCACGCATGGTCTTCCGGCGCGGCAAGCAGGCCGACCCGCCCACCGATCCCGAACGGGATCAGGATGAGCGGCTCATTTTTGCGGCTGCCAAGGGAGACCTGGACGCCTTCAATCAGCTCGTGACCCGGCACGAGCGCTCGGTGCTGAACCTCTGCTGGCGCATGCTCGGCACCCTGCCGGAAGCCGAAGACGCGAGTCAGGACGCGTTCATCAAAGCGTGGACCAACGCCAAGTCGTTCAAGGGCGGCGCAGTTCGGCCCTGGCTGCTGCGCATTGCCACCAATACCTGCTACGACGTCTTGCGTTCGAAAGGGCGCAAACCGACCGGCTCACTCGACGCCGCCGAGTTCGAAACCGAACCAGACTGGAGCACCCAGAGCGATCCGGTCGATCCGGTGCGGTTCGCCGAAACCGGAGACCTGGGCCGCATGCTCGAAGCCGCGCTCGCCCAGATCCCGGATGAGCAGCGGTTGGCAGTGACGTTGTGCGACATTCAGGGGTTACCGCTGGCCGAAGCAGCCGAAGTCATGGCCATCTCCATCGGCACCGTGAAATCGCGCTTGTTTCGCGGCCGGGCCAAGCTACGCGATCTCATTACCGCATCGCCCGCTGGGCGGGAACTTCTCCTGACGGCGGGTCGTTCTTCTACCAGAGAAAGCGACTGACGATGCCGACCAACGAACGCCAAGCGAACCACCCCCAAGACCACCTGACCGATGCCGAGCTCAACGAGCTGGTGGATGGAACGTTGGCCGGACGCGACGCTGACAAGGCCCAGGCCCACCTCGCCGGATGCGCGTCTTGCGAGGAGCGCTATCAGACGCTGCTGGCCACCGTTTCCGCGCTCCGGCAAGCCCCGAGTGTCATGCCGCGCAGGTCGTTCCAGCTCACACCAGCGCAAGCAAGGCTGCCGGAGCCGAAACAGAGCTGGCTCGACCGGTTTGCCGAACGCCTGCTTCCCGGCGTGCCAGCAATCAAGGCTGCAACGATCGCCGTAGCGTTGTTGTTCATTTCCGTAACGGCATTCGACGTGCTGACCAACCAGATCGCGCAGGAGAGCATGGGACCCACCACGGTGAAGCAGGAAGCCGATGTGCCTGCTCCCACGTTCGAGGCTCCCCAAACCGCTGCAACCGAGCCTTCGGGCCGTGTGGAAACAGCCGGCAACGCCGCGCCAGAGCCGGACAGCGCGCTCCAGGAGAGTGCCACGGGTGGTGGCGCGCAAACTGCCGCAGAAACGAGCGATGAACCGGATGGCGAGTCGATGAGCGAATCCGCTGCCGATTCAGCACCGGTCGAAGACGGGTTCACAAGTTCCGCTATGCAAGAGGCGCCGGCCGCCCCAGCAGCTGCGATGGAACCGGGTCTTGCATCGCCCACAGCCGAACCAACCGCAACCCCTACTCCGACCCCGGAAGCGACCGCTACCGCCACCCCCACCGCAACCCCTGCGCCCGCTTCCGACGGATGGAGCAGCGAGTTCACGCTCTCCTGGTGGCGGATCGCCGAGCTCGCCCTCCTGATGATCCTCATCTGGCTCATCGTCACCTGGTTCGGGCGGCGCGGCGTGGACTCGCTGGACTAGCGGTTGCCGAAACACGTGCCTGCCGTGCGAATGCCGTCATCCCGACTGAGGCGGAGTGGAGGGATCTCCTCGCCGCGGCGAGGGCAACAAGGTCACGCGCCTTTGCGATGGCAGGCCCTTCTTTGAGGAACCGCTCTATTGGTCAGTCGCTGCAAGCGGACGCGGAACCTTTTTCACCATTCATACGTTCTCTCAACAGGCGGAACCCCAGTCCGGAATCGCCCGGACGGAATGCCCAATAGTGAGAGGCCGGTTTGGCGGCCGTAGGAGAAACTGCTTGAACGCTCAGGGACTTTCGTTGCGCAAACTCGCCTCGGTCGGGGCGGTTGCCCTGATGGCCACCACCCTGTTCGCCGCGTCGCACCCGGTATCCGCGCAGGACGCCACTCCAGCTGCTGCATCGACTCAGGCCACGGTCTCCGTCAGTGGCATTGGGATCGTGACAACCACGCCTGACACTGCGTCGGTCCAGCTTGGCGTCACCGTGACCCAACCGACCCTTGCCGACGCGCAGAACCAGGCGTCGACCCAGATGCAGGCGGTCATTTCCGCGCTCACCGCTGCCGGCGTGGAAGAGAAGGACATTCAAACCTCGAGCTACTACGTGTCGGTCGTGCAGAACTACGACAGCAACGGCAATCCCTCGGAAGTCTCCAACTTCCAGGTGCAGAACATGGTCAATGTGGTCGTGCGGGATATCGACAATGTCGGCCCCGTGCTCGATGGCGCGGTCGCCGCTGGCGCAAACACGGTCTACGGCGTGAGCTTCTATCTCGAGGATTCATCCCAGGCAACCAGCGATGCCCGTGCGCTCGCGGTCCAGGACGCCAACAAGCGCGCCCAGGAGCTCGCCGCCGCCGCTGGCATGACGCTCGGTCCCGTGGTTTCGATCACCGAGGGCTACAGCTCGGGTCCGATCTATGGCAAGGGCGGCGCTGGCATGGCAGCAGAATCTGTTGCGCCCGCTCCCATTCAGGTGGGAACGACCACCATCGAAGTGGACGTCACGGTCGTTTACCAGCTCATCGAATCGTAATCACCTGGGAACAGCGGTGACGGGGAATTCCATCGCTGTCGAAAACTGAACGGCGGAGCGGGGCGGAGCCGCTTCGCCGTTCTTCGCGTTCAGTCTCGCTGGCGAAACGTCTGCAAGCGATTGTGGCTGACGACCTCGGTGACATAGACGTCGCCCGATGGCGAGATCCAGAGCGAATGGGGGCAATCAGGAAATTCTCCTGGACCGATCCCACTGGCGCCCGTGGTACCGATCCGCTCGCCACCAGCGTTCAGCTCGACCAGCGGATGCGCTGGAAGTTGCTCGTGATAGGGGCGCGAATCGTCGTCGCGGGTCGCGCAATCGGTGACGATGAAGGTTCCGCTCCTTGTCTGGAAGATGTCATGCGGAAAGCTGAATCCGTCCCAGATCGCGAGCACAGCGCCCTGGTCGTCGAAAACCTGTACACGGCCATTCGCGCGATCGACCACGTAGACGCGCTCGTCCGCATCCACCCAGATACTATGCGGCGTCTGAAACCGGCCGGGCTCCGACCCGTCACCACCCCAGGAAGCACGCAACTTGCCGTCGGGGCTGAAACGATGCACCCAGTTCTGCCCATATCCATCGGAAACATAGATGTCGCCCGATGGACCCTGCACCGCCCGGGTTGGCATGTTGAATGGCGTGCCGGGCGCGCCAATCACTCCAGGCGAGCCAATGGTCTGCATCAGGTTGCCATGCCGGTCGAAGATGCGCACGACATGCTCGCCCGTGTCGGTGACAAAGACCCGATCGTCCGGACCAATCCAGAGCCCGTGCGGGGCAAGAAATGGAAACTCCCAGTCTCCCAGCCAGGTTCCATCCGCGTCGAATCGGTGCATGATCCCCTTGGGCACCCGGCTGAGTATGTAGACGCCGCCATCCGAATCTGTCGCGACCGCCGAGATCAGCCCAAAGTCATCGACGCCCGTTCCAAATCCCCAACCCGGAACTACTGCCTCCGGATCGACCACCAAGCCCATGTTGCCACCTTCACGAGTCGAACGCGCATCCTTGCGGACAATCGGACGGGGAGCCGAAGATCACCCGGAGCCTGCGCGTCCCGCATTTCGACACCAGACTACACTTCGTCTGTGATCATGACGCGCAGTATGAACCTCGAACCCATCTCTCGCCGCAACCTTCTGGCCACCATCGCAGGAACCGGTCTCTTCCTCGCCGCTGGCAACCGCATCCAGGCTCAGAAGGAGGCGATGCCGTTCGTCGTCGATCTCGATTGGGTGCGCGAGCGCGCATCACGGGCTGACCTGAGGCTGATCGATGTCTCTCCGCTTCACGTCTACCGCGACCGGCATATCGCGTCGGCCACCCATGCCTGGTGGCGAGATACCGTCGATCCCAACTACCCCGTCTTTGGCGCGGTCTTGACCCAGGGCGACGAAGAGGCGCATCGCCAGCGCGTGCTCGATTCGCTCGGTCTCTTCACTGGCGATGATGTTGTCGTATACGACGACGCAGACGGATTCCACGCGGCGAGAATGGTTTGGTTCCTCCGCTTCCTGGGATTCGCTCGCGCTGCGCTGCTGAATGCCGCGTTTGCCGATTGGGATGCAGATCGGTTCGAGATCGTCGCAGCATCGAGCACCTCTACGTCGCCGAAGGTCGATCCGCAAACCGGCTTCTACCTGGTGACGGAGCAACTGCTGAACCGGCTGAACAATCGAACGCTGCAACTGATCGACATTCGAACCGACGCCGAGCGGGTAGATGACCTCGACGGCCAGATGCCGCCGGGGCAAATCCCCGGTTCGATCAGGTTTCCCTGGGACGACGCGCTCGACGACAACGGCCGGTTGAAGGCCCCTGAGCTGCTTCGCGAGCACACGAACGACCTCGGCCTCGATCCCGCGCAGGAGACCGTCGTCTATGGACGATTCGGATCCGACACCGCGCTTTCCTGGCTGGCGCTCCGGAACGCTGGTTTCACCAATGTCCTCAGCTACGACCGGGGCTGGGCAGAATGGTCGAACGCCCCCGATCTTCCACGAGAGTCGCTCACATGAAACGGCTCATCCGCCTGCTGCTGGTTCTGGCGCTGGTTGCCATCCCGCATCTCCAGGCAAACGCGCAATCCGATTCCGAGACCGCTGGCCGCATGCTCGAGCCGGTCACGATGGATATGTCGGCCGCCGAAATGATGCGCTCGCGGCCATTCGTGCTGCCCGATCATCTCAGCCCGGCGTTCGAGTTCGACCATATGGCCGAAACGCCCTTTACCGAGGACGCTGGGCGCGCGGCATTGGAGCACTTTCTCCAGCTGCGAACCCTTCCCGCGCCGCGAATCTCCGCTGCGCTTGCGCAATTCGACGATCCGGCCATCGTAGCTGTCATTCCCGCTCCGAATCTGCGGGCGGCGCTGCTGATGCTGACCGATTGGGATCCATATCGAGCGACCATCGACGCGATCCTCGGGGGCGCCAACGAATCGGGTCTGGCGTTCGAGACGGTCGATTTCCGCCCGCTCGAATTCGGTGCGGCCATCGCCACGCTCCAGGTTGCCTATTCCACTGGCGCGCCGCGCTTGCTGCTCAGCGACCGATACCGGAACGAAACGCCCCAGCAGCTCATTCCGGTGCTGGTGCATGAATCGATGCACGACGGTGTCGAGAACTCCTTCGAAGAAGAGATCATCGCTGGCCTGCTGGACAGCCTCACGTACGCGGAAGTGCTCATTGTCGACCCGCCGGCCGCGAACACGGGCACCGAGCTGGCAGCCTACAACAATGTCCAGCTCTTCGCGTTGATGAACTCGGTCGGACGCCGCGGCGCCGGCTATGTCGGCGTGGTGACGTCGCTCGACGGCGACGCCTATGTTGGGCCCGGACTGGAAGCGTTCGACGCGGATAGCGTGCGCGCCGGCATCGCAAGCGACTCCTGGTATGCGCAACTTCCCACCGGTGGAAGCAGCGGCGGCGCGGTGCTGGAAGCGCTTCTGGGACGCTTTCCCGAGAGCGCGGCACTGGCGTCTACCAGCCGCTTTTCAGAAGAGGTCATTGCAACGATCGACGAGGGAATTGGTCTCGTGCTGACGCCGCGCAAAGTACGCGCGATCGCGGTCGACCTGGGACTTTCGTTGGCGCCCACCGCGCCAGCCGGCATCGGCGTGGGTGACTTGGCTCCATCGGCCGACCTGATCGCGGACAGGCCGTTCTTGCCCTCTGATCCCGCGCTGTTCGATCTTCGCTCGATGCATCCGACGCGCGATCCGCTCGATATCGAGTTCGCCCGGGCCGCGCTCCGAGAGTCGCTACTCGGCGCTGGCGTCGATTCCGAAACGATCAGCGAAGCGGTCGCGCTGTTCGACAGCGGTGCGGAGAAAACGCTGGTGCCAGATCCTGTCCTGCGCGCGGGCCTGCTGATGCTCGCTCGCTCACCGGGATGGCGTCCGCTGCTCGATTCTGCGTTGGTCGGTGCGAACGGTGGCGGCGCGCCGGTACGCATCGCCTACCGCGCGCTTCCGCACGCGGTGCCGGCGGTTTGGGAAAGCGCCGGCTGGGGCGAATCGCCGGTCGTGTGGATCAACTCGATGCTCGATGGTGAACGGCCCGAGCTGTTGGCAACGGCCATCGCCGAAGGACTGTTGCTGGAATCCTCGGAAACATGCGCAGCGCAGGCGGTCATCGCGGCGGCGTTGTCGTCGGTCCTGTGGGCCGATCTGGTTGCCAGCGACCCCACGCTTGCCGAGAGCGCCACCTGGGGGACCATCACCCGCAATCGCGATCTGCTGGCCCTGCTCAACTCGCAACCATTCGATCCCGGAGTCCCGCAATCGTCCGAATTCGGACTCCGACTGGCCGCGGGATCGGGCAGCGACGTTTTCCCGGGACTCCCGGTCTCGGCCAACTCCTTCGTGGACTATGTGTCGAACTCACCGCGCGTTTCTGCCAGCACCTCGACAGAGACTTCGCCCTCCCCAGCTGCCCTGACTGCCTTGCTGCAACGCAGCGGTCTCGATTCACCGTCTCCGGCCAGCGCGATCCAGATCGATGACGATCTCCTGGCCAGCCTCGATCTCGGCTTTGCGCACGTGCTGCCAGTCGAGGACGGGGTCGATGCAGCAGCGGCATTGGGATTGACCATCTCGAGCGCCTCTCGATAACCCAGATTCGCTCCAGATCGCTTTCCGATACACACTATGCTTCGGCATATCGAATCGAGCCTCCGACACAACCCATGAGAGAATGAGAACCGCTCCGTAGCCCGGTTCCTCCCAGGAATCCCTATCCATGATTGGTCTGCGCCGATGCGACCGCAACCCAACAACCGCGTCGCCAGATTCTCACTCCGCAACCTCACGCTACCGAACGGCTTCAGCGCTCTCAAGCATCGCAACTACCGCCTTTACTTCTTCGGCCAGGCGGTCTCCGTCACCGGAACCTGGATGCAAAGCCTGGCAATGTCCTGGCTGGTGCTTTCGCTCACCACCTCCGCTATCGATCTTGCGCTGGTCAACGTGCTCCAGTTCGCGCCGACGCTGGTCTTCGGACTGTTCGCCGGAGTGCTGGCCGACCGGGTCCCGAAACGCGGTCTACTCGTCGTCACCCAGTCGATCGCCGCGCTCTGCTCACTGACGCTTGCCATTCTGATCTGGAGCGACCATATCGATCTTTGGCACGTCTATCTGCTGGCGCTCATCGTGGGGATCAACAACTCGTTCGACATGCCGGCGCGGCAAGCGTTCGTTTCTGAGATGGTGGGCGACAAGGCCGATTTGCCGAACGCCATCGCGCTCAACTCCACGCTTTTCAACATGGGGCGGTTGGTGGGACCGGCGCTCGCCGGACTCGTCCTGGGGGCGTTCGGAGTCGCCATCTGCTTCTTCATCGACGCGCTCAGCTACCTGGCGGTGATCGGTAGCCTGCTGATGATGCACGTCTCGCCAGTCGCTCAGGCAGTGCGCAGGCGCAACCCGTTGGAGTCACTGCGCGATGGGCTGGCTTACGTCCGCGCCACACCCGTCATTGGCTACCTGGTCGTCTTTGCCGGATTGGTCGGCGTTTTCGGAATCAATTTCAACGTCTGGATGCCCTTGCTCGCCAAGCAAGAGATCGACACTGGGCCGGGTGGCTTCGGGTTGCTCATGTCGTCGCTTGGTGTGGGAGCGTTGGTGGGCGCCCTTGCGCTCGCGTTTCGGAGCAAGGGAGCAAGCGTCGAGCGCATGCTTGCCACCGGGCTGGTGCTCGGTCTTGGGGAGATTACGCTCGGGCTCGCGACCGAGATTGCGCCCAAGCTGATCCTCGCCATGGTCATCAGCGCGGTAGTTGGCTTTGGGCTCACGTCCACCATGGCTATGGCCAATACCGTTGTCCAATCCACCGCGCCGGACGAGCTGCGCGGCCGAGTGATGAGCGTCTACATCATGGTCTCGACTGGGGTCGCGCCGTTGGGCGCGTTGCTGGCGGGAGCGGTTGCCAACGCGACCAACACATCCATCTCGATCCTGTTGGGCGGTATCATCACCACGCTCAGCGCAATCTGGCTGGCTCAGCGCCTGCAGATCCGAACGCGGAGCCTGGTTCGCGCGCGTTCCTGACGCCGCCCATCGAGCGCCCTCAGGCGCCCAAAAGGATTCGACTTCGATGCCCCTGGGCGGTTTCGGGCTGCTTTCGCTCTTCTACATCTTTGTCGGCGTTCGTTTTCTTTTTCAGTTCATCCCGCGCCGGAAAGCAATCTTCGACAACGACTTCACACCATACGACCGGTCGATGCTCGGTCAGGCCGCATTCTTCATCTTGCTTCCGGTTTCCGTCGCGTTGCATGAGCTTGGCCACGCCGCTGCCATTTGGGCAATGGGCGGCCAGGTGCTCGATTTCGGCTTCTACTTCTTCTCCGGGTATGTCTCGTACAACCCCACCGGTTTCTCGGATGTGCAACAGACGCTGATCGCGTTCGCCGGAACATTCGTCAATCTGGTGCTGATCGTGATCGCGTTGGCAGTGGTCTTCCTCAAGAAGCCGCCGTTGCGCGCTCCCTGGAACGAGCTGCTGTTGCAGTTCGTCTTCATCTCCGGTATCAACGCGCTGGTCTTCTACCCGGCCATGGACTTGCTGTTGAACATCTCCGGCGACTGGTCGCAGATGTACCGCAGCGGCGTTCCCTGGCTCACCGCCATCATCGTCATCGTGCAAGTGGCGTTCATCGCGGTCGGCTGGTGGGGAATGAAGAACACGCGGGTGCGCAATCGGATCGCCGAGTTGACCGGACTTCCCGATGGCTCGAGCTTGCGCATGGGTTTTGGCAGCGGAGGCGAGCAGGCAGTGCGGAAGGTCGAGCGGATCGACGCGAACAAACTTGCCGGCAACGAGAAAACGGTCGGCAGCGCGATCACCCGTGTGGCTGCCGGTTGGCCAGTCAAGACCGACACCCGCATCGACCGCGGTCAGGGCAGCTCCGTGAGCTCGATGATCTGGCAGTCGGGCGATGCCGTTCGCACCGTTGCCGTGGTCATTCGCCCGAGCGGTGAGACGGCAATCGTCGGCAACGTCCACTCCACACGCAGTCCGGGATCGCCTGCCAATCAGGGAATGATTCGATCATGGCCGTCCATGCCAGGCGAGGACGAACTGACGATGGCGCTCCGCATCGCGGCCGAGCGTGTCGACACGTGGGCGCCAGCGCCGCAACCGTCCAGGAGCTAGCAGGCGACCAGCCTGCCGCCGTGGTCGAGTCAGGCGCTGATCGCGTCCGCCACGGCCGCGCGTTCCAACACGAGGTTCGTTCGCACCTCTCCGACGGTCCAGCCGTTCGCATTGGTCACCGGCTGGACCAACTCCGATCTCATCGCCGCTAACACGGTCGGCTCGACCAGGCCGAGTTGCTCCAGCACCGATACGGCCAGCACATTCAAGCCCCGGTACGACCCATCGTATATGCGAATCGCGATCCCGAGCTCATGCGCAGGAACGGCCAGGCAGAGGAGACCTTCTGCCCCGATCTTCGCAACGACGGATCCGTTCGACAGGCGCATCAACTCGGTGTCGATCGAACCAGGACCGGCAATATTCTCCGGATACGCAGCCATCGCTCCAAGCAGTCGAGCGATCGCGGATTCGTGCGTTCGCATCCGGGCAGAAGGCGATTGCGCCGGAGCCGCGAGCGCTGCGTAGGCCCGCGCGAAGTCGGTCAATCGAGCGCCAAACGTCGGGACACTGCATCCGTCCACGGCCAAGGACACCGCAGCAGGATCGACCTGCATCGCGTCTGCCACGATTTCGAGGATTTGCCGTTGGAGCGGGTGCTCCGGCGACAGATACGATTCGGTCGGGTAGCCGAGATACAGGCAGGTCGCCAACATGCCCGCGTGCTTGCCAGAGCAACAGTTCTGTAGTGGGGTCGCGTCGACGAGGCCAAGCGACAAACGCGCGAGCTCCGCCCCGTCGAGCGGTGGAGCCGCGCCGCACTGCAGCAGCCCCGGCTCCGCTCCAACCTTCTCGAGCATTGTCACGACAGACTGTTGTTGACCGGCTTCGCCATAGTGCGACGAGCAACAGAATGCCAGTTCAGATGCGGTGAATCCGAACGCGTCCGCCGCGCCGCTCTCGACGAGCGGAATCGCCTGGAACGGTTTCGCGGACGACCGAAAATAGGCGAAGAGATCAGGATCTCCCGCGGCAGCCACCAGCCTCCCCTGGCTGTCCGCCACCGCAATAGCCGCCTCGTGCTCACTCTCGATTGCGTCGCCCCGCGTATAGCGGACGCGCAACGAATTCGTGCGTTCCACCGGCTGTCCCCCCGTCGATCGTTTCTCGATTCGCCCTAATACCCGGCCCGCTTGTCCACCACGTTGATCAGTTCGACCCCGTCCTGCAAGCGGCGCACGTTTTCCACCAGAATCTCGACGCAGCGGCGTTCCTTTTGCCAGGACGAGCCGGCGAGATGGTGACTCATCACCACATTCGGCATGTCCCAGAATGGACTGTCTGCCGGAACCGGTTCCACCTCATTCACATCGAGTCCAGCGCCCCACACGTGCCCCGACGCCAACGCCTCCGCCAGAGCAGGTTCGTCGATGATTCCCCCGCGGGAAACGGCAATCACGATCGAGTTCTTCGGCATGGCGGCAAATTCCTTGGCGCCCAACATGTGATGCGTCTCCCGGGTCAGTGGCGCTGCCACCATCAGAATGTCGGACATGGCCAGCATGTCGTGCAGCTTGTCCACCGGCCAGACAGCATCGACAAAGCGATCGCCGCCTCCCGGATGCACGTCGACCGCAAGCATCTCGACCTCGAAGCCGGAAGCGCGCTGCGCGATTGCCCGCCCGATTTGCCCGTAGCCCAGAATGCCGATCGTGCTGCCCATGATCTCGCGAGGCTCACGATACGAACCGTCCCACCGCCACTGGTGCTTGTGCTGATAGTCGAGCGAAGCCGGTATCTTGCGGGTCAAGGCCAGCAACAGCGCGAACGCGTGCTCGGCAATCGACGGCGCGTGCGCGCCACGCGTGTTCGAGAGGACGACGTCGCTTTCGACCAGCTCAGGAAAGTTCATCAGGAAATCGACACCCGCGCTCTGCGACTGGACCAGCCTGAGCTGCTTCGCTGCCGCCAGCACCTCAGCATCGGGACGGCCATAGAGCACATCGGCGTCGCCGATCTCCTGCAGCAACTCATCCCTGGATCCGACCCGGACGATCTCGAGATTGGAGATCGCGTCCAGCAACCCAAAATACGCGTCGCCCTCTTCGGTGGCGATGACCAATTTCATGCGCGGTCCTTTGTCCTTCATACAGAGTGCGAACGGTTGAAGCACCAATATCGGGAGCATACCAGCGAACCAACCGTCGCCCGGAACCGGATATGCTTCCCTGTGATCGTGAGCAACGTGCGGGACCGTGGAACGCTCGACGACGCCCAACACACAGGAATCAGGAGGGCCGCCGCCGCATGAGCAGGTGGATCAAGAGGATGGCGCCGCGCTCGCCTTCGGAAGCGCACCGGGTATCGACGCCGCTGGAGCTCTTCTTCGATCTGGTCTTTGTCGTCGCCGTCAACTTCGCCGCATCAGCTCTTCACCACGACATTTCCGAAAACCACATTCGTCACGGAATCCTGAGCTTTCTTCCGATCTTCTTCGCCATCTGGCTCGCCTGGCTGAACTTCACCTGGTTTGCAAGCGCCTACGATGTCGACGATATCCCCTATCGGATCATGGTGCTGATCCAGATGACCGGCGCGCTGGTCCTCGCGGCCGGGATCCCCAGAGCGTTCTCGGAGCAGGACTTCCGGATCTGCATCGCCGGTTACGTCATCATGCGTCTTGCTCTCGTTGGGCAGTGGTTACGTGTTGCCCGTTCCGACCTCGAACGCAGATCCACCGCGCTGCGCTACGCCATTGGCATCACGCTGGTGCAAATCGGATGGGTTTGGTTCGGATTCGTGCGGGACTCGTTCTCCTGGCCAGTCTTGATCGTCCTGGCAATTCTCGAGCTCATCGTTCCTATCTGGGCAGAACGGTCGGCGCCCACCACCTGGCATCCGCATCACATCATCGAGCGCTACGGTCTGTTCACCATCATCGTCCTTGGCGAAGCGGTCCTGTCGGCATCGCTCGCGATCCAGGCGGTCGTCGACACGCGCACATTCGACGGCGAGCGCGCCGCCATCGCGGTGGGCGCCATCGCCTCCCTTTACATGATGTGGTGGGTCTACTTCGACTACAACGCGCCCGACATCCTTACACGATTGCGCAAGACGTTCGTCTGGGGATATGGGCACGCCCTTCTTTGGGGCGCGATCGCGGCAACCGGGGCGGGCATTGCGGTGTGCATCGACTACGCGACCGACCATTCCGAATTGACCCGCACACAATCCCATCTCGCGATGGCAGTCCCCCTCGCCATCTTCTTGCTCAGTCTCTGGGGTTTCCACGATCTTACCGAAGCCCGGACCTCCCTTCGCCGGCTGGCGACTCCGGTCGCGGCGTTGCTCGTGGTGGGATCGGCCTGGCTCCCATACGCGCCCGTGTGGATGGCGATCATCCTCATCCTCCTCGCGATTTTCCGCGAGGCGGGACATGAACACCCTGAAGCAGCAACGCACTGATTGCAAACGAAGAGGACTGGCCCAATATGCGCATCACCGATGTCACCTGCTTTCCCGTGTGGGGCGGCTTTCGGAACTTCCTGTTCGTGGTCATCGACACCGACGAAGGCATCTCAGGCGTCGGCGAATCGGGCCTGACTGGCCGCGAGCTGGCCGTCACCGGCACGATCGAGCATTTCAAACCGTTGCTGATCGGCCAGGATCCGTTTCGCATCGAACACCTGTGGCAGACGCTCTCGCGTGGCGGATTCTTCCCCGCTGAGGGCGCGGTAGCGGCAGCACTGTCGGCAATCGATATTGCGCTCTGGGACATCAAAGGGAAAGCCCTGAATGTGCCAGTCTACGAACTGCTGGGCGGCCTCGTGCGGGACAAGGTGATCGCCTATCCGCACAACGGCTCCCACGATCCCAGCACCTCCGCGCTGGTCGAGTCGTGCCTGGAAACCTGCGAGGTCGGCTGGAAGTTCGTGCGCTTTGGACTCCCGTCGGACGGTGATGTGCACGAGCCGCGCGACGCCATGAAGACGGCGATTGAGCAGTTCGCAGCCGTACGCGACGCGGTTGGAGACGAGATCGAAATCACCTTCGATATCCATACACGGCTCGATCAGCGTGACTCGGTCTATCTGTGCAACGAACTGGAGCAGTTCCGGCCGTTCTTCATCGAAGACCCGGTGCGCGCCGAGAGCATGCAGGCCCTGCGCGCGGTCCGCGCGGGCACGAATGTGCCCATTGCTGCCGGAGAGCAATTCACCTCCAAATGGCAGTTCCGTCAGATCATCGAGGAAGACCTGATCGATTTCGCCCGCATCGATCTCTGCCTTGCCGGCGGGTTCACCGAGTCACGCAAGATCGCGGGTTGGTGCGAAACCCATTACATCCCGCTGGCAGTCCACAACCCGCTCGGGCCCGTGTCGTCGGCCGCCTGTTTGCAACTGAATTTGGCCACCTCGAACTTCGCGGTTCAGGAGCAGCCGCGCATGCCCGGCACCATGTTGACCGACGTTGTCCCTGTGCAGATTCCGTGGGAAAACGGCCACCTCCTCCCGCCGGACCGTCCGGGACTCGGCATCGAGTTCGACCGTGAGGCCGCGCTGGCGCATCCATTCCAGCTGACTGAGATCCCCCATCTTCACCGTCTGGACGGCTCGTTCACGAACTGGTAGGAAAAAGTCGCGCCAGCCGACGCTGATGCTACCCCTTCATGCCCGAGTTCACGAACGTCTCGATGATCTGTTTCTGCGCAACCAGGTAGACGATGAAGGGGGGAATAATTGCCACAGCAGCGGTGACCATCATCGGTCCCCACATTTGTGCTGACTCGACATTGTTCGTAAAGAACTGCATGCCGGTCGAGAGCGTCTTGGCTTCGAAATCGTTCAGGATGAGCAATGGCCAGAGGTATTGGTTCCAGGCGCCCAGAAACGAGAGAATGGTCACCACGGCTATCGCGGGCTTGATGTTGGGAACCACGATTTGCCAAAGTATCTTGACCGTAGAAGCCCCGTCGATCTTGGCCGCATCG
>JAWKPF010000056.1 GCA_041390825.1 Thermomicrobiales bacterium | reverse complement strand
AATTGCGTGGTGCAGGCGTTCTTCCTGATGACCAATCGGGGAGGACTGTCCAATGCGTCGGTTGACTGCGTTTGGACTTGCGGTCTGGATGGCGGCCGCAAGTCTTTTTGTGTTGCCCGTCGAACAGGCCGTTGCGCAAGACGGCGCTGTACTCGGGGAAGCGCCCTATCTCGCTGATGGGATGGTGATCGCCGCAGCGGGCGACGACATCGTCCAGGCGGCAGCGGTTCCGGCAGTCGATATCTCCTCCAGATCGTCGTCCGCCGCGTTCTTCTACAGCTACTATGCCGCCCAACCGGCCATCGGCTGGACCGGATCGCAGGCCAGTTGCAATGCTGGCACCACGACGTCGGCCTTCAAAGCCGCCGTTATCGACCGGGTAGCGTTTTATCGCGCCATGGCAGGTGTGCCGTCGGGTATCGGACTCTCCGCCACCTCGAGCACATCCAACCAGCAAGCCGCGCTGATGTTCAGCCGCAACAACCAGCTCAGCCATTCTCCGCCATCGAACTGGGCGTGCTACACGTCGGCAGGAGCGCAAGCAGCCGGCAGTTCCAACATCGCGCTCGGCGCATACGGCGTTGGGGCGATCGACGCGTACATGAAGGATGCCGGGGGAGGCAACTCAGCCGCTGGTCACCGCCGCTGGATTCTCTACCCGCAGACGCAATCGTTCGGCACTGGCGACGTGCCGGCAAACGGCAGCTATGGGTCGGCCAACTCGCTTTGGGTGTGGGACTCGAACGTGACCGGCCCGCGCCCAAGCACGCGCGATGGCTATGTCGCCTGGCCGCCCCCCGGCTATGTGCCATATCAGGTCGTCTTTCCACGCTGGTCGTTCTCCTATCCGAACGCCAGTTTCGGTGGCGCATCGGTGAGCGTCACGCTGAACGGCTCCAGCGTGCCCGTCTCGATCGATTCTTCGACGGCCACCGGCTACGGGGAGAACACGATCGTCTTCCGGTTGAACGGCATGTCCGATTCTGGGTCCTGGGGCAATCCCGGCGCCGACAAGACATATGTCGTGCGCATTTCCGGTGTGATCGTTGGCGGCCAGAGCCGCACCTACCAGTACAACGTGACCGTGTTCGACCCGGCAAGTTCCGATCCTGGCACGGCTACGTCAACGGCAACGCCGACCCGTACCGCGACCCCCTCGGCGACTCCGACCTCGACGCCAACGCGGACGTCGACCTCCGTGGGCGCCACCGCGCCCGCCGCGACCTCGACGCGCACGCCAACCACGATTCCGGGCGGATATGCCGTCGGCGAGCAGTTCTCCCTTACGGCCAGCGTTAGCCTTCGCAGCGGCCCAGGAACCGGCTACTCCCGCATCGCGGTGGTGCCGAAAGGCACTGTTGGCACAGTCACTGGTGCTCCCGTCAGCGCCAACGGCTACACGTTCTATCCCGTAACCATCGATGGCTACGGGAGTGGCTGGATGGCGGGTGAGTACTTCGCGCGCGTCTCCGGACCCACGCCTTCCCAAACTGCCACCTCGACCGGCGCCACGGCAACGCCCACCGCAACGACCGCGGCCGCCACTGCCACCCGCACCGCCACCACCGCGGCCCCTACGGCGACGACCCAGTCCACCGCCACCGGCGTTCCCGGCGATTTTGTTGCCGGAGATACGGTGCGCACAACCGCGTCGGTGAACTTCCGATCCGGACCGTCCACCAGCTCCAGCGTGATCACCGTGGTGCCTTCGAATACCGTCGGTACGATCACCGGAAACGGCGTGGTCAGCGGGGCATACACCTACTACCCGCTCACAATTCCCGGTATCGGCTCTGGATGGATCGCGGGAAACTACCTGGCATTGGTGTCGTCCGGCGGTGCGCCGACTGAGACCGCCCCCGCCACAGCGACCAGCACCAGCGGATTCCCGGTCGGCACAACGGTCTACACCACCGCCGGCCTCAATATCCGCAGCGGCCCGGGAACTGGCTATTCCTCGCGCGGCATAGCGCCCAAGGGCACGTCGGCGATCGTAACCGGATCCCCGGTCATGAGCGGGTCGGTCAACTGGTATCCGCTCGATGTCACCGGCATCGGCGCGGGTTGGGCATCTGGCACCTATCTCTCGGCCAGTCCCACCGTCATGGGTCCGTGGTTGCCCACGGCAAGCGATCCGACGGACGAGCAGCCGTCCGGCGAACCCGATACGCCCACACCGACCTTCGTTGCAACGGAGACGCCGCCCAGCGAGACTCCGCTGCCAACAGCGACCGCGACGATCGTCGATGTCCTGACGCCCACGGAGGCCGCACCCGTCGAGGTACTGACGCCCACGGAGGCCATTCCGGCCGCTGAGACACCAACGGCCGAACCGCAAGTTTCCGGCCCTGAATTGCCAACCGAAACACCGGAGCTTGCACCTGCCCCGGAGGAGGCAATCTGGCTGCCGATCGCGCGCATCCAGCGCAGCCCAGATTCGGCTGCCGGTCAGGTCTTGGTCGATAACGACCCGGCCACCGTCTGGACAGCCAACGGGGCCGGTCAACCGCTCACGATGTTCGTGCTCGATCTGGGTCAGGTGAGCGGGTTCTCGCAAATCACCTGGCAGACTGGTGAGTCCGGGCAGAGCGGAACGCTCTATCTCTCGGTCTCGGTCGACAATGTCGAATGGACCGATCTCGACCCCACCGCAGCCTACGTCGACGAAAACGGCTGGATCGTGCTCGATGCGCCCGTCTCGGCGCAATACGTCCGCTTCGTCTTCGTGAACGATGCAGCCGCCGAATGGCTCGGAGGCATCGCCGAGGTGCGCATTCTGCCGTAGCGGCAGAAACTGCACGGGGCCCCGGAGCTTATCCGCTCCGGGGCCCCGCACCCAGGGCTCTGAACTCCGGACCCAGGGCTCAGAACCCCTACTCCTCCACCGGCCGATTGAGCTCGCTCAATTGCACCTTCTGCCGTCCCGACTCGTCGAAATTCTCAGGCGAGAGCCACTGCTCGAAGTTCGGGCGCAAGCGCGGCCATTCGCTATCCAGGATCGAGTACCAGGCCGTGTCCCGGTTGTGTCCCTTGACGATGAGATGTTGGTAGAACGTTCCCTCATAGCGGAAGCCGAGCCGATTGGCCGCCTTGCGCGAAGGAGCGTTGAGCGCATTGCATTTCCACTCCAGCCGTCGGTAGCCAAGCTCGGTCAGGGCGTAGTCCATCAGCAGATAGATGGCCTCGGTGGCCGCCGGTGTCTTCTGTAGCGGCGAACCGAACATGATGTGCCCGATCTCGATCGTTCCCGGCACGGGATGGATATTGAGGTAGCTGGCCATTCCGGTCGTGCGACCGGTCTTGCGGTCGCGGATGGCGTAGAACAGCGGATCGGTCGACGCCGCGCAACCGGCAATCCACTGATTGAACGACGGGAAGTCAGCAAACGGCCCTGCGGGAAGGTAGTCCCAAATATGTTCCTGGCCCGGCTGCCCGTGCGACGCGGCAAACAGATCGCTGGCGTGGCGCGCGGGGTCGAGCGGCTCGAGCGTGCAGTAGTCCCCATGGAGCACCTTGCGTTCAGGACGCAATCCCTTGTTGGGCGCCACCGGCTGACCCGACGGGGGCCAATCTCGCATCCGATCCTGTTCGTGCGTCGCTGACATGAACACCTCCCTCTCCCGCTGAAACCGGTACCCAGCTTCGCATGATACCGCCACCAGTCGCTTTCCCGCGTCGGCTGCCGAGCGGCCATCGTTGTCACAGCAGCGACAATCTCCAGAAACGACAAACGGAGCCAGGCTAGTCCCAGCTCCGTCTGCTTCATCTTAGTGGGATGCGGCGCATTTCACCATCGCCGCGTTGTTCTCGATTGGGCGCCGGGCTTGTCCATTACCCCGGCTGGAGTCATTACCAAATTCGGATGCTCGTCATTGGAACGAGCCGCATCGGGAAAAGGTTCCCGAAACACCGCTCGTCGCAGTGACGGACCCTCGTTCTCATTTCCGTCTGCCGCTGCCAACATCGCCGCTCCCCGACCAGAGAGCATTCGCCTATCGGCGAGGAATCGCAGCGGGACGCTGGATCGCGACGCGGCGCCGCGATCCAGCGCGGTTCGATGCGAGCCATTAGCGCGCAAGCTCGACTTCCATACCAGCCTCGTACTGGCGCGATGGGCGCGGAGCCGGCTGGATCTTGCCGCCGGCCGCGATCAGCGCCAGGCCAAGCGCGCGGCGCAGACTGCCAACGACACCAAACGAGTGGCGCTGAGCCGAGCTGCGAGCCTGCTTGATGCGCATCTGACGCTCGACATCGCGCTGCATTTCTTCGGCATTGAGTCGCATCATCCATGGGTGTTGCGGATGCATTGTGGTTCTACTCCTCTATCGATCCGGGCGCCACGCCCGGGTTCATCAGATGATTTGTCGTTTTGGCTCGTACCTCGCATGGGGGAGCCGATCTTCTGGTTTCGTGCGGCGCGTTGTGGCCGCTTTCCCTGCCCCACGCCTGGGGCGACACGATGTCGAATCATGAGGTTCCCTCCTGAACATGCCGGACGGTTGGGTCGAGCCGGCGCCGACTCGACATGCAGTCGCCTCACGGGCCAGGTGAGACGGGTTCGGTTTCGAATTTGGGGTACAAAAAACCCCGGGCGGCTTTGCCTACCCAAGGATCGTCTTGAACTGTCCGCGGAGCGCGCTAGCGCACGCGGGCGGCAGTCATCCCCGGATGGGCGAGATTCAGTTGGACGGCGATACCGCAATAGGAAACGTGCAGATTGCTATTGCTGGTCAATTGCTGCATGCGGTTCATCGGGTCGTCCTCCTTTCCAATCTCGAGCGCCTGTGGTTGGCGCAAACCCCCAAACGGGCAGTTATTTCAGAAGTTACCCGGCGCTCGTGCGCCGGGTGTGCAAACATCATTTCATGGAATCCGCCAGTTGTCAACTGGTTGTATGGGATCAAAACGAAGACGACACGAATCCCCGCACGTTACGTCTGCTTGCGCCCCGCGATGACGCCAGAGTGCGAGCGAATCGTCACGAACGGCTCAACTCCGAGTCCGCCGAAGAGCCCATCCTCCTGTTTCCGTGTTCGCCCCAACCAGCACCGACGGCCCTACAATGCCGAAGAGACGTTGCATGCCATCACTGCAGATTGGGAGCGAATCAATGGACGCTGCGCAAATCTATGCCGCTTCTATGCGTACTCGGCTCGATACCCTCGCGGTCGAGCAGCTTGCATCGATCGAACTCGCCGCGACCGCGGTCGCCGACGCGATCGGCAACGGTCATCGCGTCTGGATCGCGGAAACCAGCCACGGATTGCACGACGAAGGCACCTTTCGCGCTGGCGGCCTCATGGCCGTGCATCGATTGAGCGATCCGGTCGGCATCGAAGCCGGCGATGTCGTGATCATCCCGACCAATGCCGGAACGACGCATGCCACGGTCGATTTCGCCCTCATCGGCAATCAACGGGACGCCATCACCGTGGCGCTCACCCAGGTTGCATATGAACTCGATCCCCGCCTCACACCAGAACATGCCAGTGGCAAACGGCTTAGCGAAGTCGCCGCTATCGTCATCGATCTGGGAGGCCGCTATGGCGACACCGAACTCGACTTCTCCTGTGGCGCCCGCAGCTTTTCCGCCATTCCTGGTTCCGGACTGGCCGGCATGCTCGCCATGTGGATGATCTTCGCGCGCGCTATCGAACTGCTCTGCGAGCGCGGCACACCCCCGCTCATCTGGGACAGCATGCAGATGCCCGGCGTTCACGCCGAAAACCTGAAACGGTACGCCAGGTACCGCACATCCCGCATCGGCTACACCGCGGAGTAGCCGCGTTCGCGCATCTCAACTACTCGGCACGCTGGCTGGCGGTTGAGGGAGTTCGTTCATGTTCTCGACCATCATCAGCGCGTTGTTGCCAGTGGTGCTCACCATGATGCTCGGCTATCTGGCCGGGCGGCATCACGATTTCACCAGCGATCACGCCGCGGTGCTCAACCGCCTGGTCTTGCTCTATGCGCTACCGGCCGATCTCTTTGTTGGGATGGCAACCACCAGGCGATCGGAGCTGTTCGACGACCTCCCGCTCATCGTCACGGTCGTCTCCGCCATCATCATCAGCTTCGCGGTCACGTTCGTTTACTTCCATCGCATGCGGCGCAAAGATGCTGGCGCCTCCGCTCTCTACGCGCTTGCGGTGTCATCCCCATCGGTGGCGTTCGTGGGCAACAGCGTGCTGGGGTATCTCTATGGCGAACAGGACAGCGCCATTCCCATTAGCATCGCCACCCTGGCGATCAACCTCTGCCTCGTTCCGCTCTGTCTCGTGCTGCTCGATGCCCAGGCGTCCGCTGGCAATGCCCAGCATTTGGACGCGCGCACCCTGGGGAAAGGACTGTTGGCCGCCCTGAAGCAGCCGATGATCTGGGCGCCGATTCTGGGGCTGATCGTCTGCCTGGCGGACATCGACTTCCCCTCGTCGGTCGAGCGGTCGCTCGGGTTGCTCGGCGCGGCCACGGGCGGCGTGTCGATCTTCGCCGCCGGTGTGATCATGTATGCGCAGCATGTCACCTGGTCGCGCACCATTGGCGGGCTGACGATCGCGCGCAATCTGATCGTACCGGGCGCGGCGCTGCTGGCAATCACGCTGCTCGGCCGTGACAACAGCGCGCAACTCCAGGAAGCGGTCATCGCGCTGGCAATTCCGGTCGCGTCGTTAGTGGTCATCCTGGCCGTGCGCTACAAGACGGCCGAGCAGGAGATGGCCTCGGTGCTGCTCTATAGCACCCTCTTCTCCATCCCCACCTTGTCACTTTTCATTTGGCTGACCCGTTAGCGCCCCTCGGGTACACATGCCAATACCGCATCCCACGCGACTTCAGATGCGATCGTCGCCAGCGCCAGCTCGTGCAACGATCCTTCGACCGCATTCGTATTGACCGCGAACAGCACATCGCCATCGACCATCATGTGAAACGGCTGGATCGCACGCGCCATCGACGCATGCACCTGACGTGCAATCCGGCCGAGCGCCCCCGGATCGGGCAGCTTCTGATCGATGACCAACACCGTCAGAGTCGTGTTTGCGGACGGCCCTCCGCTCGTCACGCCGATCTTTGCCTCCAGGTCGGCCAACAGCGGCTCACGTTCTCCGGTCTCCGGGTTCCTGTGACCGCAGACGACCTTGCCGGTGCGATCGTGGATCGCGCCCACCGGGTTTGCGACCACAAAGACCGCCACCCGCGTCTCCCCGATTTGGCGAATCGCCGCCCCCTGACCCGATTGCTCCGCCCGGTCGAAGAGAAATCCTTTCCCTGCCGATGCCGACCGCCCCGCGCCCTGCGCGCCGATCGGAAACGCGCCCGCCTTGGCCGCGTGCCAGGCCGCATAGCCGAGCTCCGCATCGGGATGGATATAGTTGTCGCGCCCCCCGAAGTCGTAGATGACCGCGCCTGCCACCGAAGCCAGCGCGTCCCATTGCACATTCCCGCCGCGGGACTCCAGAATCGCCTGGTTCACCCCCGCCACCGCTTCGATCCCATAGACCGATCCGCCGGTGAGACAGATCGCGTCGGTGATGCCGAAATCACCCACCGCATAGGGCGCGCCACCACGCGCATCGATCAGCAGCTCGGCGGGCTCATCAAAGGCGAGCACGGTGCATCCCGTTGGCCCTTCCGCGTATTCCGCAATGCCGACCCGCAGCCCGGGAAAATCGAGCGCCACCGTCGCGCCATGTACCTCGGTATTCGGAGTGAGTCCTTGCCGCTTCATCTCGTCCTGTCTTCGAAAACGCGTTCGACCATCGATTTCGCGATTGTATCCGCCCCTTCGCGTCTTCCTGCTCCCCTTCCGCCGTCATCCCGACCGGAACGGAGAGCTCGCCCGGAGCGCAGCCGAATGGGGACCTCTCGTTCTCATTCGGCCCGTCCTCACATCCAGAGTGGCCGGCCGGGCAACAAGAGATTCCTCGACAAGCTCGGAATGACGATTTCTCCGTCATCCCGACTGAAGTGGAGAGCCTGCCCTGAGCGCAGCCGAAGGGGATCTCTTGTTCCCCGGTCACATGACTCCCTCTCGGAGAGCAGGTTTCAGCGCAACAAGAGATTCCTCGACAAGCTCGGAATGACGATTTCCACGCTCGGGATGACGGCTTCCACGCTCGGGATGACGGTTTGCGCGCCCGGAATGACGCGGGTGAAAACACAGAACGACGAGCCAGGACCCTGTCGCGGTAGCATTCACCGACTCTGACTGGGATATGGCGGGGGTGACGTGGATTATTCGGGCTGGTTCGGCGAAACGGTTCGCTGGTACATCGCGCTGGTGCTGATCACCTGGGGATTCGCGCCTGCGGTGCGCTGGCTGCTCGGTGGCCTGTCCGACAAGGGCGCTTCGGTCGCACGGCCGGCAGCGCTCCTCTTCGTCCTCTGGCCCACCTGGTTTCTCTCCGGCTCGGTCGAGCTCCCCTTCACCTCATGGGGCATCTGGATCACGCTCGCTATCGGGGCGGCGATCTGCTGGGGCTACGCCTGGAAACGCCAGTGGATCGAACGCGACTGGATCCGCACCCTGCTGATCGTGGAAGGGATCTCGCTGCTCACCTTTGCGGCCTACGCGCTCTTGCGCGGGTTCACGCCCCAGCTCGCCTACACCGAAAAGCCGATGGACATGATGTTCATGACCTCGAGCTACCGCACCGACGTCATTCCTCCGAACGACGCCTGGATGTCCGGTGAAACCATCAACTACTACTACCTCGGCTATCTCATCTACGGCACCCTCAGCCGCATCACCGGGATCACCACCTGGGTCGGCTACAACCTCGCCCTCATCACCACCGTTTCCATGTCGTTGGTGGCGGCTGGTGGCGCAGCCTACAACGTCGTCCGCCGGGGCATGTCCCCTCGCGCGGCCTGGGCAGCCGCGGTCCTCGGCGGGTTCTTCGTGGTCGTCGCCGGAAACATGCGCGCCGCGATCGAGTTCGTGCAGTCGCCCAGCGCCACCTGGAACCAGGGCTGGTGGGGCACCGTCGGCTGGGCATCGAGCCGCGTCGTCGTCGACGAAGGCCAGGCGTTTACCGAAACGATCAACGAGTTCCCCTGGTTCAGCTTCCTTCTGGGCGACTTCCACCCGCACGTGATGGCGCTCCCCTTCACCATCCTCGCCATCGTTCCCGCAATCTCAGCCATGCTCACCGGCACACCCGATCGGCCAGACCGTGCCGGTTGGGGCAAGCTGGTGGTTGCCGGCATGCTGGTCGGCGCGCTTTATCCGTTGAACAGTCTCGATTTCCCGACCTATCTCGTGCTCCTGGTCCTCGCCATCGCCATCACCGGCGGATGGAACCGGCGCTCGTTGGCGAAAGTTGCCGTCGTGACGATCGCCTCCCTGGGGGCGTGGCTCCCGTTCACCGTGCGGTTCGTCTCCTTCGCCGGGGGAGATACCAGTCAGCTCCCGTCATGGCTGCAGGACCTCCCGGTCGTGCCGCGGTTGCTCACCACGGTCGCGTTCTACGAACATGAGCGCACCTCCGCTGGTGAGTTCCTGACCGTCTTCGGGCTCTTCTGGTTCATCGCGCTCCTCTTTCTTGGTTTGCGGTTCTGGCAACGCTTTTCTGGCCAGGGACGGCCAGAAGTTCGCCGGTGGGTCATCGCGGCAGCGGTCCTGATCCTGCTGGTCTCCGTGGCGATTCCCATGCCGGTGCTCACGCTTGCCGGAGCGCCATTGGCCGTCAGCCTGTGGCTCGTCGAACGTGCCCGCCGCGATGGCACGCTGCGCGACGTCATTCCAGAGGGACTCTACGCCTGTGCCTTTGGGCTGATCCTGTTGACCGAGGTCTTCTACGTGCAGGACGCTTTCGACGGCCGCTTCAACACGCTGTTCAAGGTCTACTACCAGGTCTGGACGATGCTCGGAATCGCCGGAGCGATCGCAGTCGTGACCCTGTTCATCGAATTGCGTCCGTTCCCGGCCTTGCGCGTGGCGCTTGGGGTGGCCGCCGTGGCTGGGCTGTTGGTGGCCGTGGCCTATCCCATCATCGCCACGCAGCAGTGGACACGCGAATTCGGTCCCCGCGAATTCAGGGGGCTCAACAGCGCCGCCTTCATGGCGAACTTGAACCCCGACGATCTGGCGGCGATGCAGTGGCTCTACGACAACGCGCTGGACGACGATGTCATCATCGAGGCGCCCGGCTGCTCCTATCAGGTCAATGGCGGCATCCCCACCTCCGGAGTCGCCGCCATGACCGGCGTCCCGACCATCATCGGTTGGGGCGGTCATGAAAGCCAATGGCGCGCCGGACAACCAGAGTTGCTGGGCCAGATCGGCGTCCGACAAGGCGATGTCGCGGCCATTTACGCCGATCCCGCCAGCCCGCTCGTCGACCAATACGACGCGACCCTGCTCTACGTTGGCGGTTATGAGCGCAACGGCGCTCCCGGCTGCGACCTCGCCGGCCCCTACCCCTCAGCTGCTGGCCCAGACTTCCCCGGTCCCACCTGGGAGCCGGTCTTCACCAGCGGCGACACGGTCATCTATCGACGTGTCGCTTCGACCGGGTAACTTCGACGATTGTCGTTACCGGGCGACTGGACTGGACACCCCCTGGCCTGACATTCAGCATCAGGACATGCGATCGGCTTGCCACGCATGCGAGGCAAACCATTGGCTATGCTGATCTCCTGATCGGTCGATCGCGGATTCCGGAAAAGCACTCCACATCCTGATCGTTTCCTGATACGATGCCAGCGTCATTCACACGTCGGCATCTGGCATTGCCTTCCAACACCCGCTCCGCCAGCGCGCCAAACAACTCAAAGGGGCGGAGTCCACCCGCGTGCTCCGCTGGCATCATCGAACGAAGCGAGGTCGTCCCGTGGTCCGTCGCCTCATGTCCGTGCTGCTCACGTTTGCGTTGCTGTTGTCGGCGGCGCCTGCCGTTGTGTTCTCTCCCGTCAATGCCCAGGACGGTTCGCCCGTCGCGGTCGAAACCGAACCCGATCCGGACCCTCCGGTCGCTCCCCAGTCCGACGATCCGACAGCGACAACCGCTGCCGGCAATACCCCGGCGGGCGACTTCACAGGCGTCCCGATCTTCCCGCGCTCCGACGTCTACTTCAGCTACTACCGAATTCTCACTGGCGGTAACACGACGGTCATCGACGGCGGCAGCAGCTTCGACGCCGCAGGCTATCGGACAGACAACGCCAAGGTCATCACGATCGAAACATCGGCGGTGCAGGACGGCAGCTTCTACCTCTGCATCATCTTCGAGGCCGGCGCGTTCTCGAATCCCGCAGCAGTCGACCTGTTTCGCTACGACGGTGCGGCATGGGCCGTGATGACTGCGGTACGGGAAGGATCGACCGTCTGCGGATACACCAGCAGCTTCGGCGTCTTCGCTGTGGCCGAACCAGGCGCCGCTCCATCATCCACGGCGACCGATGTCCCCCCAACAGTGACGCCAACCGCCTCCCCAACCTTCACCATCGTTCCCCCAACCGAGACGGCCACCGCTTCCGCCACATCCACCGCGATTCCACCCACCGAAACGGCAACGGTTACTTCGACGGCAACTGCCATCCCGCCGACAGAGACTGCGACGGCCAGTTCGACAGCCACCTCGATCCCTCCGACCGACACGGCCACCGCTTCGTCGACTCCAGTTCCGCCAAGCGCCACACCAACCGCCTCCTCTACACCGACAACGATTCCGCCAAGTGCAACACCAACAGACACCGCTTCACCGACTTCGATTCCGCCGAGCGCAACGCCAACCGCCTCCGCGTCGTCGACTCCGATCCCGGCGAGTGCAACTCCAACAGTCTCTTCAACACCGACAACGATCCCGGCGAGCGCAACACCAACCGCCTCCGCGACTCAGACCGCTACTCCGCCCACCTCGACAGCCACCGAAACGCACCCGCCTTCGGCCACGGCATCCGCGACAACATTCATCCCCACGGAAACCGGCACACCGCCGGAGACTCCGACGGCGACCAGTTCGCCAAGCGCAACGTCGACCTCGACCGGCACCACCACAACAACCAGCACGCCGAGCTCAACACCATCGGCCACCATCGCACCCAACCCAATTCAGTACGCGCTGCCGAACGTCTACGTCACCTTTGGGCAGATCCCAACCTCGGGCACGACCACGGGCTCCGTACTCTCCAGTGGCGATGTGCCCATGCTGCCTGCCGCCTATGCCGCGAACAGCGCATGGTTCTTCGCCGTCAGCAGCACGGTCGTGCAAGCAGGCAACAAACGGCTATGTGTCGTCTTCGAAACCGCGTCCTACGCCAATCCTCTGAGTGTCGTGCTCTTGCAGCGCAACGGCGCAAGCTGGACGTTGCTCTCGGGTCAGGTGTTCGACTCGCTCCTCCCCGACCAGGGCACCCGCTGCGGCTACATCTCGTCGTTCGGGGATTTCGCGCTCGTCGAGCAGGCGGTTGCTACGGCAACTGCCACGTGGACACCCTCGAGCACTGCTTCGGCCACACGCACCTCCACCCCAAGCCCCACCTGGCCAGCAACGCACACCGCAACCGCGTCTCCGACTGCCACAGCCACGTCCACGACAGTGGCAACGTCGACCCCCTCTGCCACCGTGTCGCCCACCTCCTCGGCAAGCTCGACGGCTACCCGGACTGCCTTCCCGTCCGCCACCAACTCGAGCACACCCACGCTTGGCCCAGGTAGCTATCCAGTCGGAACGACACTTCGAACCACCGCGCGCGTCAATGTGCGCACCGGACCCGGCACGTCCTCACCCAGTCTCGGAGTCGTTGCCAGCGGCTCGATCGTGACCGTTACCGGATCATCGGCAAGCGCCGGGAACCTGATCTGGGTTCCGGTGACGACCTCGCTCGGCTCCGGATGGATCGCCGGCAACTATCTGGCGCCGGTCTCGACGGCCACTCCGACACGCACGCCAGTCCCGGCAACCGTCACCCGAACACCGGGCAACGCAACCGCAACGCGCACCGCCACGCGCACGCCGACCCTCGCGCCCGGCGGCTTCGCCACCGGCGAATCTGTCCGCACCACGGCTCGGGTCAATCTCCGTTCCGGCCCAAACGCCTCGTCCTCGATTCTGCGCGTCGTCCCGAGCAAGACGACTGGCGTCATCACCGGCCCAGGCGTGGTCAGCGGCGGGATGACCTTCTATCCAATTTCGATCAGCGGATATCCCGCAGGGTACATCGCCGGGCCGTACTTGCAACGGGTGACCGTTTCGGCGTCACCCACCCGCACATCGACCCCCACCGTCGCCGGCGTCACCATCCGCTACACCACCGCCAACGTGAACTTGCGCTCGGGACCCGGCACGAGCTACCGGCGCATCGCCACCATTCTCGAAGGCACCGCGGTCAACATCACGGGCACCCCGAGACGGGTCAACGGAACCGATTGGTACCCGGTCATCATCAACGGCGTCGGTTCCGGCTGGATCTCCGGCGCCTTCCTGGCACGCACCTACGAACCGGTGTAGTCCGGCTCGCTCACGGAGCGCTACGCCGTTTTCCAGGCCACGTAGCTGCGGTCTTCCAGAGAGAAACTCGGCAGGCACGGAGATCCGCAGCTACGGAAGGACGCCATCACCGCAGGAGACACCATCGCGTCTCAGCACCCAGTCCCACATCCAGGGCCAGACTCCGCCGCGTCTCAGGGCCCAGGACCCCGGACTCAGGACCCACCCCGGTCACTCCGGCTGCCGACGATGCCAATCGGTAGCCGACTGATACCGTCCCGCGATCTCCAACAACGTCCCTTCCTGTCCAGCACGCGCCATGAACTCCAGCCCGGTCGGGAGTCCGCGTTCGCCCAGGCCGTTCATCACCGAGATGGACGGAACGCCGCAAAGATTCCCCGCCGCGCCGAGTGACGGCCCCCGCTCTTTGCCAAACCAGGTGTCGAACCGGTCGCGCAGTGGAATCGCCACATACGGCATCGTTGGCGCCACAATCGCGTCATAGCCGGAGAGGAGCTCGTCCAGCAAGCGCATTGCCTTCCGACGAATGCGCAGCGCCCGCAGATAGTCCGTTGCTGGCAACGCCAATGCGTGATGCAAACCGGCGCGGTCCTCCGGCGCGGACAGCCCCTGACTCTCGCCTGAGACGATGAACTCCTCGAATGCCGACGCCGCTTCCGCCATCACGATCACACTCGCAGCCGCATCCCAGGGGATATCGGCCGGCAGCGAAACCTCTTCCAGCACTGCGAAATCGGAGAGCACATCGAGCGCAGCGGCGAAATTGGTGGCCACCTCGGGCTGCGCCTCGTCCGCCGATCCCGCCAGCACCCCCAATCTGAAGGGTGGGCGCGCCCGTTCCATTTCGGTCCATTCGACCCGTTCGGCAATCGCGTTCAGCACCAGCTCGCAATCGACCGCCGTGTGGCACATCGGCCCGATCTTGTCCATCGTCCAGGAAAGCGCCATGGCGCCGGATCGACTGACCGTTCCGTACGTCGGACGCAGACCCGTCAGGCCGTTGAACGACGAGGGACAGAGAATCGAGCCCCAGGTCTCGGTGCCGATGGCGAACGGCATACATCCAGCCGCCACGGCCGACCCGGATCCGCTGGACGATCCCCCCGCCCACGAATCCGCTCCCCAGGCGCACTTGCCCGGTCCGTTGAAAGCCGCATCCGGTTGCTCGTAACCGAACCCACCCGCGATTTCGACCATGGACAACTTGGCGCAGAGCACCGCGCCCGCTTCGTCCAGCAAGCGGATCACCTCGGCATCGCGGTCGAACTGCTGGTCGCGCATCGGCGCCGCGCCCCAACTGGTCGGGTAGTCAACGGTGGCCAGGAGATCCTTCGCGCCATAGGGAATCCCGTGCAACGGTCCCCGATCGACCCCGGCGGTCAGCTCGTCCTCCGCCTTGCGCGCCGCGGCCAGCGCTCGCTCGGGCGTGAGTGTTGCCACCGCGTTCAGGTTTCGGCCAACCGTGTCGAGCCGTTCCAGGAAATACATCGCCAGCTCGGTCGGCGTCACCGAACCGCTCCGGATGGCCGCACCCAGCTCGCCGATGGTGGCAAACGCCAGCGCATCGCTCATCGCTCACCTCCGGCGAATGGATCGAACGCGATTTCCGGCTCGTCGGCATTGCTCAATGGATAGCCGCGCAATGCAACGCCAAGCGCGATCGAACGAGCAATCCGGTTGCGCACCTGCTCCGTCTGCTCTTCAGTGAGCGGGTGCTCGATGCGCTGTTGGACCATCTCCAGCCGCGCGGCGACATCCATTGGAATTCCTTCGGTCTCCAAACGATCTACATCCTGGCGCATGCATTCTTCCTCGATCCGTCCGCCGGAAGCTGCCCAGCTGACCCAGTGTTCAGGCCGATTTCGGCAATCTCCCCGGAAACACAATCATCTCGTAACCAGATCTTCATCCTCATCTGGCAAAGTAGACCATGGCGGGAAACCCGTGCCCGCCGCCATCGCGACCGGAACCAACTGCATGCGCTCGTTTCTTCATCCAAATGCCCTGATGCTTGCGATCCTCGTTATCGCAGTCGTCGTGGCCGTCGTTTCGTAGCTCCCGTCCACAGACTGCCCATCCGGATCCCGAGCGTTCTCACCGCCGATCCACCTGTCAGCAACAACACACACTGGCGGTGTCCTGCCGCACAACAGCCGTATCGAATCCGGCACATCATAGGACCCAGGCAGTATCCCGAGCTCCTC
>JAWKPF010000055.1 GCA_041390825.1 Thermomicrobiales bacterium | reverse complement strand
GCTCTCATCTGTGCGTGATCCGGAACTGGTGCTCGGCTTGCTGGCCAAGTCGCTGGAGTTGCGCGAGGATCGCGATACTCCCGTGCTCGACCGGTTGCACGAGCGGCTCGACGACAAGCGAATCCTGATCATCCTCGACGGGTTCGAGCACGTGCTCGGCGCATCGCGCGCGATTACGGAGTTGCTCACACGGGTGACTGGGCCGGTTGTGCTCGCCACCAGCCGCGCTCCATTGCGCATTACCGCCGAACACGAATACCTGCTTGCACCGCTCGCCCTGCCACCGGCCGATGGCGATCGCTCACCGGAAGCGCTTCTGGAGAACACCGCGGTCGCGCTGTTTGTCGACCGCGCCCGCGCCGTGCGCAATACGTTCGAGCTCACGCCGGAGAATGCGGATGCGGTGGCCGAGGTTTGCCGCCGGCTCGACGGGTTGCCGCTCGCTATCGAGCTTGCCGCAGCCCGCACCAAGATCCTATCGCCCCAGGCATTGCTTTCCCGCCTTTCGAACCGATTGCAGCTGCTGACCGGCGGTCCGCGCGATGTGCCCTCCCGTTTGCAGACCATGCGGGACGCGATCGCATGGTCGTACGATCTGCTTTCGCCCGAGCACAAGGCGGTCTTTCAACACATCAGCGTCTTTTCGGGCGGCTTCAATCTCGATGAAGCTGCTGCCATCGAGGGCTTTTCTCAGGATGACCCCTTCGCCATGGGCGATGGCGGCGATCCGCTCGAGCTCTTCGATGCCATTGCCTCGCTGGTTGACAGCAGTATGGTATTGGCCGATCGCTCGTCGGAATCCGAGGCGCGGTTTCTCATTCTCGAAACCATGCGCGAGTTTGGCCTGGAGCAGCTGGAAGCAACCGGTGATTCCGATGTCTTCCTGCGGCGACATGCGCTTGCCTTCCTGCGGCTGGCGGAAAAGACCGATGAGTACATCTGGGGGCCGGAAGCCTATCGTTGGGTGCGTCGCCTCGATCAGGAGAACGACAACATCCGGCATGCGATGGAATGGACCATTGCCAACGAGCCTGTGCTGGCGCTGCGTCTGGCTGGGAAACTCTGGTGGTATTGGCAAACGCGCGGCTACCTGACCGAAGGACGCAGCTGGATTCGCCGATCGCTCGAAGCCGCGCCATACGAACCGAGCGACGATCGCTTGCAGGCGCTCTTCGGGGGCGGGTTTCTGGCGGGTATGCAGGGCGACCCGCTTGCCGCAATCCCCTATCTGGAGGAGTGTCGTCGCGTCGTTGCCGAATCGGAGGAAGTCGGGCGCGAGGGACAGGTCGAGTTCCTCGAAAGCTTCGTGCTCGGCAGTCAGGGCGATCATGTGGGCGCCGAAGCCGCTGCACGCACCGCGCTCGGGCAGATGACCCGGGTGAGCGCCGCCGCTCGTGTGCCTTTTGCCCACAATCGGCTCGGTATCGAGCTGGCCGCGCTTGGGCGTCATGAAGAAAGCGAGCAGCATTTCCGGCAAGCGCTGGAGCTTTGGCAGGTGCGCGGCAACGAATGGGGCGTCGTGACCGCGCTGATCAATCTCGCCATCGCCGCGCGCAACAAGGGTGACTACGCGCAAGCAGTCACCGATCTGGTCAGCTGCCTGGAGCCAGCGCATCGCCAGGGTGATCCATGGGGCGAAGCGGAAACGCGATTGACGCTGGCGGGGCTGGCAGCCATCCTGGGAGACAACATCGCCGCAACCCGCTTCCACGCGTCGGCCGAGGAGATTCGCAAGAAGATCGGTCTGAGCTTGCAGGAATACATCGATCCGGCATTGCTCGATGGCGACAAGTTGCTGGAGCGATTGCAGGATCCGGCCTATGCCGCCGCCTGGGCCGAAGGGCAAACAGCGACCATGGAACAGCTCATGACCTGGGCGGAGGAACTGCAGGAATTGGCCCGGTCTGGGCGGCGATCCGCGCCCGCATCCGCGCATGTGGCGGTTCCGATACCGGCGGCCAGTCGCTTTCCGGTGTCGCAAAGCATCCTGTCGCCGCGTGAGCTCGAGGTGTTGCGCCTCATGGCCGAGGGGCTTTCCAGCCGTGAGATCGGCGAGCGGCTCTTTATCAGCCCACGGACCGCCACCACACATGTGGCCAATATCTTCTCCAAACTCGAGGTCGATAGCCGCGCATCGGCTGTGACCGCGGGGTTCCGGTTGGGGTTGATCTAGCGCGTTCGAACGCTGCGCTTGCGTCGCGCGGGGACATGCCAGGTACGATCCGGGTTGTCTCTGCGGATGTGATCCCGAATCATGAAACGGCCTGTCGGCAGTCGATCTGGACACGCTCGGACGAGTGCGCGAGACTGCTCACCGGTTTCTCACCACTTCAGGTAAAGTGTGGTCGGACGGGTAGTGTTCTGCCTAGCCATGCCACCTTCCCTCCTATAAACTGAAGTCTATCGATCGCCAGACCACACTGGGACCTGCCCCGGAAATTCCGGAACACGTCACACCCACCCCATGTTGTGCGTTCTACTGACTAACTGATACCAAGTACGGCGACCGGTTGCATTTCAGCTCTTGATTCGGACTCACGTATGTCCCGGTTTCGCATTCCTTCGATCTGCATCCTTCTGCTTCTCCTGATCGGCATGGCGCCGGCGCCGAGCGCACTTGCGCAGGAACCGGAGCCGCGCGAAGGCTGGGGCTCCGCGACTGTCTCGGACGATCTCATCGTCTGGGTGCAGGATGGCGCTGGCCCATCTGCCACCGAGTTTGCGGACACATGGGCGCCTGAGCTCACCCGAGCCCTGGACGAGCTCACGCGTTTCCTGAACGTTCCCAACGTTGAGCAGCACATTCAGGTCGAGGTCTATCGGGATATCGCCGCGTATCAGGCTGCTGTCGACACAATCGAGCGTGTCGAGCTCGACGGGCAGATCGCGGTGGCCGATCCGGCAAATGCCGTGATCGTGCTGCCGATCGATTCCTTCCGGTCCCTCACCCCGTTGGATGCTGAGAACCAGCTGCGCCATGCCATCTCGCACATCGTGACTGGCTGGGCGACCGGGTTCAACATGCCACGCGGTTTCGACGAGGGACTCGCGCAGTATGTCGAGAAACCAAACCTGCCGGTGCAGGCGCGGTTGGCCGCGCTGGTGCAATCGGCATCGCAGGACGGCAAGCTCACGTCATGGTCGAATCTCAACCGCGCGATCCCACTCGACAAAGATGACATCGAACGCGCGCAGAACTATTCCATCGTCGCGTATCTCATCAAACATCAGGGCTTACCTGATCTCTGGGCGTTTCTCGAAGGGCTGAAAACCGCGGAGACCTGGCGCGACGCCATGAACCTCGCGTTCGAGCCGACGACCTCGGATCAGATCGAACGCCAGTGGAAAGAGGATATTCCTGCGTGGGCCGCGGGCGATTGGCGCTGGAATCTGATGACCGGGTTCGATCTCGAATCTGCCCGGCAGCAACTGGCGCGTGGCAATTTCGAAGGCGCGGCGAGCGCACTGGAGATTTCTGAGCAGCTGCTGCGTGATGTGAATGCGCCGGAACTGGCGGCGGAAGTGGCCGAACTGAAGGATCAGGCGCGGATTGGCGACCTGGCCGAGACCAAGATGGCCGAAGCGCAGCAAGCCCTGGAGCAGTTCGTCTACGATCGCGCTGCCGCCGCGGTGGCTCAGGCTGAGGAGCAATATGCCCAGCTGCCACCGGAAATCCGGCCAGACGAGCTGATTGCCACCTACAAGGACATGGCGGCCCGCGGTATGGCGGCCACCAACCAACTCCAGATCGCCCATATCCAGGCGGGAAACTGGGCCGACTATGCCGATACCCGTGCTGCGGCTGTTGCGGCGGGCGCCGATTTCGCGGCGCTCGGTGACGCCGAGCAACGGGACGATGCCGATCGACTGGTGAGCGCGCTCGATCAGGAGCAGCTGCGGATCGTCTTGCTGCTCGGGGCGCTCGCGGCGCTGACGTTCGGCTGGCTTTTCCTCTGGTTGCGCACGCGCGGTCCGCAACCGTTGCGCTGGGAGTAGCAAATGGCGACGCGAGTCCAGCTCCCAGCGATATCGTTTCCTGAACTTCGCCGCTCGGCCTCCTGGCGGCCAGCGCTTCCGGCCGATCCAAAGACGGCTGTCTGGCGACTGGCCACCGCGCCTTGGTGGCTTTGGTCGGATATGCCCGCCCTCCCCTATCCCGCGCGGAACCCCAAGCTCCCCCCGGGTGGGCTTGCGGGTGAATGGGTGGTGTCCGGGATCGACCGTATCGCCACCCGCATCTGGATCCAGCGGGCCATGGCGATCGTGGCGCGAGGGATCTGGCTCACGATTCTGATCGGATGTCTCTGGTTGATCGTCGACCTGATCGGCGGCCCAGTTCTGAACATCGAGATCTTGCTCGGAATCGGCATAGCGCTGTTGCTCTGCTCGCTGGTGGTGGCCGGGTTGAGCCGGCCGACTCGCGCGCAGGTGGCGCGCATGCTCGACCGCTCGTTCGTCTTGCACGAACGGATCGCGACCGCGCTCGGCAATATCGGGGTGGACCTGCCAGTCGAGGGCGAGCCGGTCGATGTCGTCTATCTCCAGGTCGCCGATGCCGCCAATGCCATCACGGTGGCGCAGGAACATGCCTCGTTCCGGTTGCGCCCACCGGTGCGCGAGCTGGTCATGGCAATCGCGCTTGGGCTCGCCTTTGCCGCGCTGGCGTTTGCGCGGGGCGCCGGGGGCGGCGTTCCGCCGACAGAATCGAATGTGGTGCCGGCCTTTGTCCCCGCAGCGGAACGGTTCGTGCAGCCCGGAGGTAGCCGCTCAGCCGCCAGACACCCAGGACGTGCCCACGGTGGAAGAGGTCGAAGCGATGATGCAGACCTCGATCACCAATCAGGAGGACCTCCGACGTCTGGCCGATGCGTTGGCCGATCACGCGTTGACCAGCGAGGCTGCCGATCTCATCGATCGGGGACTGTACGGCGCCGCAGCCGAAGAACTGCGGGATGTGTCCAGCCAGGCCGGTGAGCTCTCCGATCAAGCACGCGCCGATCTGGCCGGCGACCTGAGCCAGGCCGCGGCCGAGATGTCCGACGGGAACAAGACGCTTTCGGAAACGACCCAGGAGGCTGCCGAGGGACTGGAGCAGGGCGGCGAAGCTGCCCAGAACGGCATACGCGACCTGGCCAATGCGGTGGAGCAAAGCGGGCAACAGGTGCAGTCGTCCGAAGCGCTCGATCAAGCCATGCAGCAAGCCCAGGAGCACGCGGCGGCCAACGCATCTCAGCAGAGCGATCAATTGAGCGCCGGCAACGAAGGATTGCCATCACCGAACGACTCGTCCGGAAACTCCTCAGAATCGAACCCGTCCAGCGCGAGTGGAAGCCAGCCGGGCAATCCGGGAGAGTCAAGTTCAGATTCCGGCGCAGAAGCCGAAGCGGGTATTGGCGACGACTCCATGAGCTCCAGTGGCAAGGAAGGCGATGGCGCTCCCGCCGAATCGAACGCTCCCAGTGACACGGAGGGGGCTCCCGGAGATAGCAGCGCGCAGCAGCCGGGAGGCGGGACTGGTTCGCCAAGCGACGACACGGCCGAACAAACCGACGCCACCGAAGGCGACTCCAGCACCGGTTCCGGAGCGGGTGGCGAGAGCAACCAGGATGCGAGCAATCCGGCGGACGGCAGCGGCGGCGAAAACGAGCATCAGACCGATGGCAAGAAGGATCCATCCGCACCGAAGGTTTCCGATGAGACGGGCGAGGGTGACGATGCGAGTGGAGCAGGAGCCGATCCGCATCGGGCCATCGAGCTCCCCCGTTCGCCCGAGGGGCAATCGATTTCGATCGGGGGCAACTCTGGCGCGTCGAGCTCCGGATCAGGCGCGGGAGTCACGGTCAGCAGCGGCTCGACCGAACAGGGTGAGGTGGGCGAGGCGGGTCCGGACAGCAACCATGTGCCTCCCGAGTATCGCTCGATTGTCGAGAACTACTTCTCCGATCAGGACGATGGCTGATGAACGGTCTGCTCACGTCCATTCGAGACAGATTTGGCGGAACGGTTTCGCCTGACCAGCATGCCGTTGCGCCCGCGCGCGAGCAGGTGGTGTTCGATGAGGAGTTGCTGGCTCGCCTGCGAAAGCTGACGTTGCTTTCGAATGCGTCGGTGTCGCATGGGTTAGCTGGTGAGCATCGCTCACAACGGCGTGGTTCGTCGCCGGAGTTTGCCGATTTCAAGAGCTATTCCCAAGGCGACGACTTTCGCCGGATCGACTGGAATATCTACAGCCGGCTGGGTGAGCTTTTCATCCGGTTGAGCGAAGTCACGACCGAGCTGACCGTGCATCTCCTGCTGACGCGTCGGGCTCCATGGATTGGTCTGGCGATCCGCAGCGCATGACCAAGTTCACCTATGCGCGGCGAGTGACCGGATCGCTCGGATATGTCGGGCTCTGGCATTTCGACCGGTTGTCGATCACGCCATTCAGCAATCAGCTCGGGCATCCATTCGGGCCGTCTCACGGCCGCTCGAACATCACCCCGATGCTGAAGTACCTGACCGACCTGCCGGCAAGCGGGACGACATCGTTCGCCGAATCGGTCGAGCGCTATGCGCGGGCCCGGAAGCGGCCCGGCGTGCTGATCGTGCTCTCCGATCTCCTCTCTGGCGAGCCGGATGAGATGCGGACGGCATTCCAGCTGCTGCGCAGCCGCGGTTGGCAGACGACTGTGGTGCAGATCGTCGATCCGGCCGAGCGTGATCCCGCGCTTGCATTTCCGGTGGGCGCGAACGCGCAGCCGCTGACTATCGAGCTCATCGATCTGGAGCAAGCTTCCCGCCTGCAGATCACACCGACGCAATCCGCGCTCGCCGATTACACGCGTGCATTGTCGGCATGGCAGGCCGATGTCGAGGCGGTCTGCGCGTCCGAGCAGATTCCGCTGATCACCCTGCAAACCGACTGGCCATTCGAAACCGTGGTGCTCGGGTTGCTGGCGCAACGGGGGGTGGTTGGATGAGCGAACGAAGGTTCAGCATCCGGTGCCCAGGGTCCAGGGTGAGGCGTTCAGAGGGATCCTGGTCAGAGGACGGACGCCCATGAGCAGCCTGCAGTTCCTTGCGCCAATCGGCTTGCTGGCGTTGATCGGCATTCCCTTGGTCATCTTTTTTCACATGCGTCACACCACACCGGTGGAGCGGCCTGTGCCCACATTGCGCTTCTGGCGGCTTGTGGCGCCCGCGCCCACTGACGACGCCCGATTGCGCCGGCCGCCGATTTCGTTGTTGCTGCTGCTGCAATTGCTGGCTGTCGGCGCCCTGGGACTGGCGTTGGCGCGGCCCGCGGTGGCGGACGCCTGGGCCGGGCTCACGCAGCGCACCGAGCCAAAGCATCTGGTGATCCTGCTCGATGGTTCGACCAGCATGGCCGCCACCGATGTCGATTCTGGCAGCGATCGCTTCACCGTGGCAAAAGAATTGGCGGCTGAGCGTGTTGGTGAGTTGCGGGACGGCGACGTAGCGACTGTCATGTTGTTGGGAACCTCGGTGCAATCGTTCGAGGCGACCGACGGCGCGGGTCTGCGTACGCTGGAAACGCGAGTACGGGAGCTTTCATTGCCGGGAGGGCGCGCCGATCTGAACGCGGCACTGGTTCTGACGAGCAATCTGATGCTGCCCGATCTGGAAAACCAGGTTGTGGTGATCACCGATGGCGCGGTGGCTGCCGATCGCTCGGTTGCGGCCAATGTGCATGCCCCTATCGAGTTGCTCCTGGTCGGGCGGGCCAGCGCGGCCAACCTGGCCGTGGTCCAGCTGACGGCGCGAGCGTCTGGCGACAATGCCAACCAGACCGAGCTCTTTGCCCGGCTGGCGAACTTCAGCGATCAGCAGGTCAACGCGACGGTCTCGGTCTTCGCCAACGGAATCGTGGTGGATTCAGAGAACCTGCAAATCGACGCGAATGCAACGGTCGATTTCATCTCGGATCTGCTGCCGAGCGATGTTTCCCGCCTGCGCGTCGAGCTCCAGGCGAACACGGATGACGCGTTGCCAGCCGACAACGCCGCCGAATTGGTGTTGGCGCGCGATAGCGATCTGGCGCAGCGCATCTTGCTCGTGTCGGATACGCCGTTGGTGCTGCAGCGGGCGCTGACTTCGCTTCCCGGCGCGCAAGTGACCACGATTTCCACGACCGAGCATCTGAACGGCGATATTCCGGCCGGACCGTACGATCTCTACGTCTTCGAGGGATACACGCCCGTGAGCGCGGATGAAATCGTCGCGCCGGCCTTTTTCGTCGATCCGCCGGTGGATGGGTTGCTGCCGACGACCGGGGTGATGACAGCTGCCTCGGTGCAGCATGTGCGCGCGGGTGATCCGTTGTTGGATGGCGTCGATCTGACCGGGCTCACCGCCGGTGAAACCCCGATCCTGCAGATGTCCGAAGGCGATACAGCCGTGGTCGAGGGCGAAGGCGGTCCGCTTCTCTATCGCGGAGCGGCGCCCGGCTCGACCGAGCCGATGGTTGTGCTGGCCATCAGTCTCCAGGAGAGCGCGCTGCCGCAGCGGATCGCCTTCCCAATTCTGACCGCAAACGTGGTGCGCGCGTTGGCTCCGGCGGCGTTGCCGGATTCGGCCGCGCTGGGTGACCCGGTAACCATCGAGCCGCGCGCGGGCGCGGCTACCGTGCGCATCGTTTCCCCGTCCGGCATCGAAACCGACATTCCGGTTTCGGTCGACGCAGGTGGGGCTATCGAGACCGTCGTCTTCCCGACCACCGGCGAGGCGGGTGAATATACCGTGCAGGAGCTCAGCACGAGCGGGCGCGCGGGCGCGACTGGTTCGTTTGTAGTCAATGCCGGACATCCGGTGGAGTCGAATCTGCGCGCCAACGAGGAGCTGCCCGAGGCGCTGGCCCAGGCAGCGGCGTCGGATGAGGTCGGGACGACTCGACGTGGGCTTGGCGATCTCTGGCCGGCGCTGGCAGCGCTTGCCGTTGGGGTGCTTGTATTCGAGTGGCTGTGGTTGAGCGCTGGCGGAGGGGTGCGCCGTGGGAATCGCTCGTTGAGAGGAGCGCGCGCATGAATCTCCCCTTCGATCTGACGTTTGCGCGGCCCGGCTGGCTATGGCTTCTCGTGCTCGTGCCGTTGGTGCTGCTGGTCGGCTACCTGATGGGCCGCAAGCAAGGCGTGCGCCCGGCGAGTATTTGGCTCCGCGCCGCCGCTCTGACCTTGCTCGTGCTGGCGCTGGCGGAGCCGCTCTGGTCCTCTGGCGCTGCGGCGCCAGCCACTGTGATCGTCGTCGACCGATCGGCCAGTCTTTCGGCTGGAACCTCCTCCAGCGTGGTCGATTGGCTCAATAGCGCATTGAGCAGCGCTGGGTCAGATGACCGCGCGGCGATCGTTACGTTTGGCGGCAACGCTCTGGTCGATCAACCGGCCGGCGATGCCGATTCGATGGTGTTCGATGCGCAAACAGACGAAGCGATCGAGAGCGATGCCACCAACATTGGCGGGGCGCTGGCGGTCGCGCGCACGCTGCCAGTGGGTGACACACGGCGCATCGTGCTCATTTCCGACGGCGCGGAGAACTCCGGTTCTGCCCTGGAACAGGCGGTGCAAGCAGCGTCTGAAGATACGGAAATCGATGTGCTCACCGTCGACGGCATTGGCAGTAGCGACCTGCGAATCGATAGCGTTTCCGCGCCAGAGAAGGTCTGGCACGGCGAATCGATGACAGTGCAAGCGAATGTGGTGTCGTCCGAGGAAGGGAGCGGCACGATTCGCCTCTTCGTCGGAGAGGACGATGTGGCGGAGCAAGCGGTCGATTTCCGCATTGGGCTCAATACCTACACCTTTACCCTCGCGGACCTCGATCCTGGTTTCCACCAGATGCGCATCGAGCTCGATCCCGGCTCCACGGCAGACGCGTTCCTGGAAAACAACGCGCAGCCGTTCGGTGTGGTCGTGCGCGATGCTCCGCACCTGCTCTTTGTCTCGCAGGAAGGAGCCGACAACTCCTTCCTCATTCACCAGCTGGAAGACCAGGGGGTGCACGTCTCTCAGGTGCTGCCTGTTGGCATTCCTGAGCGGCTTTCGGAACTCGCAGTCTATGACGCGATCGTGCTCGACAATGTGCCGGCAAGCGACTTCACCATTGGCCAGATCGCTGCTCTGGAACAGAGCACGAAAACGCTGGGGCGCGGCCTGATCGTGATTGGTGGCACCAGCGCCTTCGGCCCGGGCGGCTACGCAAACACTCCGCTGGAAGACCTGCTTCCCGTCGATGTGAAAGTGACCGAAGGGAAAGAGCGGCAGCGTGTCGCCTTGCTGTTGATCATCGACAAGTCGGGATCGATGGCGCTCGACCCGTCGGAGTCGATTTCCAAGATCGAGATGGCCAAGGAAGCGGTGAAGCTGGCCGCGGGAGCGTTGCTCGATGGCGACGAGATCGCGGTATTGGCGTTCAACGACCAACAGCAATGGATCATGCGGCTGACCCGCATCGATGGACAAGACGACCGCGACCGGATCTACGCGTCGGTCAACGAACTCGAGTCCGACGGTGGCACGGAGATCTATCCAGCCCTCGACATCGGGTTCGACGAAATCTCGAAGTCGGAAGCCGATGTGCGTCACATCGTCCTCCTCTCCGACGGCAAGTCGTCCACCGGCACGCGCGAGAGCTACACCAAGCTGGTGCAGGAGATGCAGCAGTCGGGCACAACCCTTTCCACCATCGCGATTGGGGACGATGCCGACACCGACCTGTTGCAGTACCTGGCCGAAGCCGGCGACGGACACTACTACCCCGCGGTGTTGCCAGAAGACATTCCGCAAATGACCTTGCAGGAAGCGCAGAGCGCAGGCAGCCAGTCGGTGGTGCGTGGGTCCTTCCAACCCATTCAAACCATGGCCAGTCCGATCATGGACGGTTTCGCGCCAGAGGATCTGCCGGTCCTTGCCGGATACGACTATACCGAGATCAAGTCGGGCGCGCAGCTCGTGCTTTCGAGCAATCGCGACGATCCGGTGCTGGCGAAATGGCAATACGGACTGGGGCGCGTGGTGGCCTGGACCGCCGATGACGGGGTCGATTTCGCCAATACCTGGCAGAGCTGGGATGGCTATGGCGACTTTTGGGAGAACGTGGTCCAGTGGGCGCTGCCCGACCCGGAACGGGGGGCTGTGGAAGTGACTTCTGAGCGGAGCGGATCGGACGCGCTCATCACCCTTTCGTCGACGGGCGATGGCGGGGATTATGTCGATCTATCAAACGCTACGGTCACGATCACAGGTCCCGGCGGTGAGCCATCGGCGCCATTGAAACCCTATCAGTCGGCGCCGGGCGAATGGCAGTTGCGGGTCCAGAATCCGGAGGCCGGGGCGTATCAGATCTCTGTGGATACCGGAGAAGGATCAACGGGCAATGCGTCGCTTTCGACGTTTTCGATCCCGCCGTCAGCGGAGCTCAAACCCGATTCCGGCGCGGCGGACTTGATGAAGCAACTGGCCAGTCGAACCGGTGGCCGGGTCCTTTCCCTGGACGATCCCGGCGCGCTCTTCGATGCGCCGCCCATGGACGGTAGCGGCATTGCCAGCTACCGCGCGGTCTGGTGGTTCCCGTTGAGCCTCGGGCTCCTCCTGGTGTTGCTGGAGCTGGGCTATCGCTACAACGCGCTGGACCGCTTGCGGAGGCCGCTGCGGTCCTGATCTCCCCTCCCTCCGAAGGGCCCTCCGGGTGATCACGAGAGCCGTTTGACTGTCAGTCCGAGCGACAGCAAGTTGTCCTGGAACCAACTGTTGCTGGTCCCCGAAAGTGGCGCAGTTCAGTCCGTGTCGTCGTCTTCTTCGGAATCGGCTGGGCGTGGCGGTTCTGGAGCATCCGATCGACTGATTGCGGCAGGATCGACGCTGATCACGACGTCTTGAGGTTCATTGCTGCCGGCTGCCGAAGGGGACAAGGGGGCTGGTCCGAGCTGGTCGCGCGGAGTCATGGCGAAGGGAGGCTCCACCTGGGTGGACTCGGGCGGTGCGGCTGCCGGCATTGGAGCAACCACAGGAGTGGGATCAGGCTCCTCTTCGAAGCCAAACGCGCCGAAGAGCCATTGCGAAGCCACCTCCATCCAGTCATCGATCTGATCGTAGGCGCAATGGCCGGACTGCTCGTACCAGATGAGGGTGGCGAGGTCTCCCAGACTGGCCGCAACGTGCATGGCCTCGGTCGAGGGGATCAGGCGATCCTGGGCCGCGCCGACGACCAGGACAGGGCACTTGATACGGTGCAGCACGTCGGAGACACCGAAATCCTGCAAGGCGTAGGGCAGCGAGGCTGCCTGCCCTGCCAGAGCGACCAGGTGGCGCGCGGCGACGGGTGGCACATTTGCGGCCCAGAATCGCGGTTCAAACGGCGGCGAAACGGCGATGACTGCGCCTATGCGCCGGTCGAGCGCGGCGGCGCGCAAGGCGACCGAGCTGCCGATACTCACGCCCAACAGCGCGATGCACTCTTCATCCAGATCGCGGTCGTGTTTGGCCAGCGCATAGATACCGTCGGTGATATCGTCGCAATGGCTCGAGAGTTTCAGGTTCCCCGCAGCTTCCCCGGTGCCCGGCCAGTCGAGCGTGAGCACCGCGAATCCAGCGTCGCGCAGGCGGGCGGTCCAGAGCAGGAGTTCCTCTTTGGTGGTGGTCGCGCCGTTCAACAAGCAAACGAGCGGCATTGGGCGCTCGGCATCTTCCGGTTTGCAGAGATAGGCCTGAAGTTCCCGGGTACGCCAGGGAAGCGTGAGTCGCCGGGTCTCGAAGATGAGCTTGGGAATCGACTGCGAAAACGCTTGCACCGACGAAGCGCGCAAGGTGCGGATGGTGCGCGGATCGTCGTCGCTGAGCAGGTTGGCAACGTGGTAGCACATCGACGCGTTGCGCCTGGCCGCAGCGGCGCGCATCCAGTCACCCTGCGATTCTTCGCGGCGAGACTCCGAGAGGAATCGCTGCGCCGCCCGGCTCCATGCCCCTACCCAATCGTTGACTCGCTGCACTTCGCCGAGGGCCCGGTCGGTGGTCGACTGCGGGATGAGCATAGCATCGAGCCGATAGCGAAAGTCGTCTGGCACGATTTTCGGCTGTGGCCGCATCCAACGCGGGCCGCCGCGTCCGCCAAGCAGGCGACTCAACGGCGAGGAACGCTCTGACCGAGGCGGTGCCGCCCAGGAGCTCGATTCGATCGCGTCGTTTTCGGGGGTGTTGTCGGTCATTCTTGTCCGGTCCAGCGATGTTCGCGCATGCGCGTCAGCGTCTCGGCGACGAGTGGAAGATCGTCTTCGAACCGGGCCGTGATGATGAGTTGTTCGATGCGCGTCGTGGAGCGGCGGGCGTGCGCCACGGATTCGTCGACAAGTGCTTCGATCATTTGCGTGCGTGCTTCCACGCTCTCGTCGGCGCCGATACCCATGAGCGGGAGCGCGACACTGCGAAAACGGTGCTCGTCGGCAAGACGCAATGCGCTCGCGATGCCGCGGCGCATCGTGGACCGCTCGATCCGCTGACCGAGCTGCTCGGCCACGACCGCGTGAATGATGGCTTCGATACCGCGGTCGGCCAGACGTCCTGACGAGGTGACGATCGCGGCTCCGGGTTCGATGGGCGCTGCTGACATTGCTTCCCGTTCGACGTCCAGCCCGGCGCTCGACCGAACTGCGCTTATCGCTCCGGTGCCCATGACTCCCCGGCTATTGGCCGGGTAGATCACTGCCTGAACGGGCTGATCGACGGTTTCTCCAAGCGTTGTGACAATGCGCATCCGGCCAAAACGGGCCTGGTGCGTATCGATTGTTTCAGGCATCCAGCTCATCCAGGAAGACGCGTGCGGGCGCGATCGAAAAACAGTCTACCATCGCTTCCCGAGTGAACCCTGGCGGCGAATGTGCCGGGTCCTACTCTGCCTGGATGTTGGCGAGTGTGTTCGACTTCAACGCGGCGTCTTCCCCGATTTGCAGGTAATAGATCGTGTCCCCAATCCAATAGCAACTGCCGACCGGTTGCGTGCCCTCGAGCGTGCCGAGTTCATCGCCCTCGTAGGAGATGACGTGCAGGCTCGATCCTCCGGTGACCACGATTTCCTCTCCACTGGTGGCAAACGCATAGCCGCCGGTGCCGTCGAAGGGCGCGTTCGCGATCGCAACACCCGGGGCATCGGTCCAGGCGACCACGACCCGGTCGCCTGCGGAATAGGCCATAAGGCCTCCTCCCGGGCTAAGAACCGGTGGTCCGACGAAGCCGTAGGGGTTGTCACCCAGGGGAGATTCCGCACCCGACCAGTCGACGAAAATCCATTCTGAGCTGGTTGGCAGATAGATGCCGCTCTCGGAATAGAGCGGTCGAGCGCCACCGAGCGTATAGTCGCTCGATGTCCAAAGCACGCCGTTGTCCGTTCCATCGATTGCTGCCGAGCGAAGCTCCATGATCCCGCTGCCTTGATAGATTCGCAGGAAATAGAAGGTGGTCCCATCGCCCCCAATGGGCACATCGTCGCTGGCCCCGTCCGAGCTCGGTTCGACGTAGTTCACCTCGCCGCCGTCGCTGTTCCAAATGCCGACACGCGCGCCAGTGCTGCCAGGAGAGCTAAACATCAACCCTGCGCCAGACCAGACAGGCAGATCACCATTGCCAAACGTTACGACAAGTTCTCCGTCGAGATTCGCAACCGCGAGTTGGCCATCCGGTGCCGTAACGACATAGAGATTCATTCCAGGCGAAAACTCGAGCCGGCCGAGTGGAGAGGTCGTGCCGGATGGGAGGCCGGTGACGGTGTCCGACAAGTCGAGCCCCATTGGTTCGAGCGAATCGTCGACGGTTGGGACGACCGACGTCACTGATGCGTCGCCACCATAGGGATTCGCGCTGGTGTCGCCGCCTACTCCACTGGGTGAGCTGGTGCCTCCCACGGGCACGATTGGTGGCGACGAACCACTATCGCCTCCCTGGCCGGCGTATTGGCTTTCGCTTCCGTTGGCTGTGCCTACATCGTGGCTGTTGTCGGAGCCGTTGGTCTCGTCGCTGCCGTGCTGGCCGCTGTTGTCGCTGGACACGATCTGAGGCGAGTCGCCAGTATCCTGCGCGTCGCCGCTTTGCCCGTCCATGGGTGCGATCGTCGGCTGGCCGAATGGCTCCGACGGTGTCGTGGCCGCTTCGCTGCCAGGCGTGTCTGACGCACTCGATTCTGTGGTGGCCGTGCCCTCGGGAGACTCGACCTGAAGCACTTCGGGAGTCTCGATCGGCTGCGGTTCAGTCGGCTCAGGCGCCGATTTGGTGGCATCGACCGATATCTCAACCGGCGTTGCTGTTTCGGTTGGTGCTGGCGTCTCAGTCGGTGGGACCTCCGTCGCCGGCTCGTCCGTAGCCGTTGGCTCAGCCGGTGTCTTGGTAGCAGTTTCGGCTGCAACGGTGGGCGATTCAGAGGGCAGCTCGATGGCGGCCTCTTCGGGTTCCGGGGATTCTGCCTCTGAACCGCCCATACCGATTCCATTGCCGATTGGCGTGCCCTCGTCGACCGGCAGACTGGCAATGGAAACATCGCCCGGCTCCTCGGTCGGTGACATGATCTCTTCGCCAGCGGTCGCGGTCGGCTTGTCCTGCTCAGTCGACGGAGTCTTGGTCTTCTCGATGGCATAGACGAAGTTCGAATCGAGCGTGCTGGTCGGTTCGACCTCGACCGTTTCCGGTTCGTCAGCCGACCCCGCTGTCCTGGTTGGCTTTGCATCCACCACCGTGGGAGCGCCGACCTCAGTCGAGTCGGTCTCTGGAGTCTTTGGCACGACCAGGCGCGCAGTTTCGGTGGGACCGGCGGTTTCACCGAGCGCGGTGTTGGCATCCGTGGGGGTGAGATCGAGTTGCTGCGCCACTCCCCCACTCGGAGCATCGATAGACGGTCCTTCGACGCCTTGATCGTCCGCCATTCTGACCAGCAGGAAGACGGAAACCAGCGTGAGCATGGCAAGCGCGCCAACAGCTACCCGCAAACCGCTATTGCCAGCGGTGGCAGGCATCAGCGAGGACAGCGACCAACGGCTGCGACCCTTGCCGATCGTCTCGCGAATTTGCCGGTCGACCAGCGCGCTCGGCGGCAGCATGGGCAACGCGGCGAGTTCGCGGCCAAGCACCTCCGACTGCACAGCGAAGGCGCGGCACGATTCGCACGTCTGAAGGTGCACGAGAAGCGCCCGACTATCGGCACGATCGAGTTGCTCGTCCATGCGGGCCGAGATCAGCATCTCGGCTTCTTCATGGCTGAGGCGGCGCACACCGTCGGTCATTGCGGGTTCTCCATGGCGAGCCGAACTTCCGGATCGCCAGCCGACGGGCCGCCGTAGGCAGCGGCAAACGCCTTGCGCGCGCGGAACAGTCGTAGTTTGCAGGCGGTTTCGGTGATACCGAGCGCCTCGGCGGTTTCGATCAGGGAGAGCCCCTGGTAGTGGCGCAGCAGCAACGCTGCGCTGTAGTGCGGTGGCAGCTTGGCCAGCGTTTTCTCGACGTCATGCTTGCGCGTGACCGATCCCTCGATCTCCTCATCGCTGGCGGGATCGTTGCCCGGCGCAAACGGGATCCACTTGATGATCCGTTTGCGCCGTCCATTTGAAATGGCGGTGTTCGTCGCGATGCGATAGAGCCAGGACTTGAACGCCAAGTCGGGCCGCGTGGACGGCAGCGCCTTATACGCCTTTTCGAAGGTGTCCTGGGT